>NZ_JAQREI010000011.1:0-139813 GCF_028599215.1 Pseudoalteromonas sp. Angola-30 | reverse complement strand
ATATGTGGTGGGTGATACTGGACTTGAACCAGTGACCCTCGCCTTGTAAGGGCGATGCTCTCCCAACTGAGCTAATCACCCACATATAATAGGTATGACTTTATAAATTTAACGTTTAGCATAATTTGGTGGGTGATACTGGACTTGAACCAGTGACCCTCGCCTTGTAAGGGCGATGCTCTCCCAACTGAGCTAATCACCCAAATTATATATTTAATATGCACCATTCTAAGAATGGTGGGTCGTACTGGACTTGAACCAGTGACCCTCGCCTTGTAAGGGCGATGCTCTCCCAACTGAGCTAACGACCCATATTAAATTTTAAAACGCGACTATTAATATAATAATAGGCTTTATATGTGGTGGGTGATACTGGACTTGAACCAGTGACCCTCGCCTTGTAAGGGCGATGCTCTCCCAACTGAGCTAATCACCCACATATAAATTAAAACGCTACTATTAAATAAATAGTACTGGACTTTAACCAGTGAACCTCGCCGTTACTTGGAAGTAGCGGTAATGCTCTCTTTTTCTAGCTGAGTAATGACCCATTTAGATTTGTGTAATATGCACCATTCTAAGAATGGTGGGTCGTACTGGACTTGAACCAGTGACCCTCGCCTTGTAAGGGCGATGCTCTCCCAACTGAGCTAACGACCCATATTACAATTTTAAAACGCGACTATTAATATAATAATAGATTTATATGTGGTGGGTGATACTGGACTTGAACCAGTGACCCTCGCCTTGTAAGGGCGATGCTCTCCCAACTGAGCTAATCACCCACATATAAATTAAAACGCTACTATTAAATAATAGTACTGGACTTTAACCAGTGAACCTCACCTTCTTTTACTTAAAGCAGTGACGCTCTCTTTTGTAACTGAGCTAACAACTCATATAGAATTTTAGATGTGTACACTTAATAAAGTGGTGGGTGATACTGGACTTGAACCAGTGACCCTCGCCTTGTAAGGGCGATGCTCTCCCAACTGAGCTAATCACCCACATCTAAACAACATTACATTGCTGCGTTGTTGTGGGGCGCTATTATAGATAGAGTTGCAAATGTGTCAACACTTGAATGATAAAAATGTGCTGAATGAAGGTTTTATAAACAGTGTAGGGTGGTTGGCGTTTACTTTATCATCAAATTTAAGTTGTTAGGGTAAATTAACAGCTGAATCTGAACTAAGTGACTGCCTTATTTTTACTTACAATAAAAAGCATTGCTTAAATAAGCTAATAAAAGGCGATGTTGAAATTGATACAGTAAGCGTGACGTTTTATCAAAAAGAAGATTGATGACTATATAAGGTTTTAAATTATTGAACTGGTATACGGTACTTTTTAAAAGGTACGAACACGTTAAAGGGCATAAGCAGTTATCTGT
Source organism: Pseudoalteromonas sp. Angola-30 (assembly GCF_028599215.1). Taxonomy (NCBI): domain Bacteria; kingdom Pseudomonadati; phylum Pseudomonadota; class Gammaproteobacteria; order Alteromonadales; family Pseudoalteromonadaceae; genus Pseudoalteromonas; species Pseudoalteromonas sp. Angola-30. The sequence continues at coordinate 138,420 of NZ_JAQREI010000011.1, read as the reverse complement.
ATTGCCATTAGTGCGAATAAACTTTAATTAACGCCATGGGTTTTGGCACAATGACAACAAAAAAGAGCCTATTACCCAAACTGGAACATAGTGTTTAAAAACAGCACGAATTACTTGCTAGCACTTTTAACGACGGCCTAATTCACTTCAATTTTTATATGTGTGTACAAGCAACTTAAAAAGGGAAGGGTTGAGCATTTAATAATAAGGTTATCGAATAGAGCCCTCGCATTTTAATAACACACTTAAATGCGGGGTTTAGCCTTGGTTTTAGTACTTTTTTAACCCCAACTCAATTTGCATATAAATGTATACCTTTTATGTTAAACATTATTACTTCATCAACGAGGTATAAATAGATAATTAACCTGTTTATAGTACTGTGAGATGAAGTACAGGCCAAATTTTGTCGAAATTGTATTTTTTTGCATGTCTGATAGCCAGTTTGTTGAAAATTAAACCATTTAAATAAAGTGGCATAAAAAACTGTTGACTTTATTTTGGGGGGTGCATAGAATGCGCCCCGCACTCAGCGATACACAACGTGTTAAACACGTTAGGTATTAAAAGGTTTGGGGCTATAGCTCAGCTGGGAGAGCGCTTCGCTGGCAGCGAAGAGGTCTGCGGTTCGATCCCGCATAGCTCCACCAAATCTTTGTGCATGTCCTAGGGTAGCAGTTTTCTGTGTCCCCATCGTCTAGAGGCCTAGGACACCGCCCTTTCACGGCGGTAACAGGGGTTCGAATCCCCTTGGGGACGCCATCTAACAAATAGTTAGGCGTGGTTTTACCAAGAGAATAGCGTAACACTTAAAGCTCGAGTCTTTATGTGTATTAAACGTATTACCTTAGCACCTCATGATATGAGTTAAACTTATCAATTGTCCTAGTGACACTTTTTAGTGTCCCCATCGTCTAGAGGCCTAGGACACCGCCCTTTCACGGCGGTAACAGGGGTTCGAATCCCCTTGGGGACGCCACTTACTATTTATAGTAAGGTAGTGTTGTTAATAAAACTCGTCTGAAACGAGTCAAACCATTCAGTTGTCCTAGTGACACTTTTTAGTGTCCCCATCGTCTAGAGGCCTAGGACACCGCCCTTTCACGGCGGTAACAGGGGTTCGAATCCCCTTGGGGACGCCACTTACTATTTATAGTAGGGTAGTGTTATTAATAAAACTCGCCTGAAACGAGTCAAACCATTCAGTTGTCCTAGTGACACAGAAAACGTTTTTGAGAAGATAATGCCATTCGCCTCGCAGGCTCGGTCTCATCTTACTTAGAAATAGCAAATCAGTGATTTGCAAAGCAATTTCTGCGTCCCCATCGTCTAGAGGCCTAGGACACCGCCCTTTCACGGCGGTAACAGGGGTTCGAATCCCCTTGGGGACGCCACTTACTATTTTAGGTGATGTATAAAGCAGTGTGACACCGCACTCTCTATGCACGACGTTATCAAGAGTACTAATCTATTGAGACGCCACTTACTATTTTAGTAGTGTATAAAGCTATAGCTTCCTCAGCGCTATCCAGCGCATTAATTTCTACCGTTTATCCGTTAAAATTTTAGTTTTACACTTTTAATTTTCTTCAATATCTAAAAACCTATCTATTTAATTAATAATCACCTACGTATAACTTCTTTGGCTTTCAAGACCGATCCGCAATAATAATTATTCATTTACAGTGATAAATATTTTTGCTAGCTGCGTTAAAAATACATACTTATAACTGCATGTGTAGATAAAATGGATAGCACAACTAAATTACAAATTACTCTTAACCATATTTATTCATCCTTTAAATAGCTTACTCAATAAAGCCAATACAAAATATTCAGCATTTATAAAGCGCTGTGCTGCTAGCCTTTTAGTTTAATTTCTCATTATTAGGAGTTAATTATGGCAAGTGGTTGGGCGCGTGATGGCGCAATTCAAGATCAAATCGATGCAAGTGTTAATGACGCAGTGCAATATGCAAGGCAAAATTTAATCTCAGGCGCGAGTGCTGAATTCTGTGATGAGTGTGATTGTGAAATACCACAGGCACGCAGGTTAGCGCTGCCAGGTGTTAGGCACTGTGTGGCGTGTCAAAGCGAGCTTGAGGCTAAAGGCAAAGGCGTTGCTGGCGTAAACCGCCGAGCAAGTAAAGATAGCCAACTAAGGTAAAGGTGCGACTAGGCACCTTTTTGATAAATTTTATTGCCTAGTGAGCTTTGTTCTTCTTTTTCTGAATAAGCTCAATTGAATAGCCATCAGGGTCTTTCACAAAAGCAATTTCTGTTGTGCCGCCTTTTACTGGCCCCGGTTCTCGACTGACGTTTCCACCAGCGGCCTTTATGTCGTCACATGCCTTGTATATATCGTCAAATTCAATAGCTATATGGCCATATGCATTACCAAGATCGTAGCTATTCTCATCCCAATTATAAGTAAGCTCTAACACAGTATTACTATCCTCTTCACCATACCCTACAAAAGCTAATGTATAACGATACTCTTCGTTGTCAGAACGGCGTAATTCTTTCATTCCTAAAATCTGTGTATAAAAAGAAAGTGACTTTTCTAAGTCGGCTACACGCAACATTGTGTGTAATAAACGCATTTAGGTTACCTCTGTGAGTTTAAATTTAAATAGGTGTGGAGCATAGCGTCTTTATGGGGTATCCATAACCGCATTGCAAAGGCCAGAGCCTGCCATATACCTAGGGGCTTATTTTACCTCAACTGTGAACAATAAGTTTATATTAACCAGCTATTTGCGCACTCATTGCGTCAAATTTACTTGCAATAAGCCTAGCTATTGCCGCGCAAGTGGCTTTGCCTTCACTGAAAACCTCGGCTTGTGAAATAAATTAAAATATCAGTACGATTTAATACGTAAGTAAACTTCTTAACCTGAGTTCGGGCAATTTAAGCTAAATGTGGGCAAGGCTAGGCATTTACAACCACGCATTGCCATAATATTAGCACACTAAATTAGTGGTATTACCAACAATGGGTTAGTGCACAATGTAATTATAGCCACGCTATTTATACGAGTTTATAAAGTTGTTGCACTTATTGGTCAACCTATTTTTTATTAAGCTCTAACCAAAGAAGGGAAAAGTGCGTTGAATTAATTTGATTTCCATACTACCTATAACTAATTGTTTATTATTGTTATTTTGTTGATTTAAAATAAATTGTAAATTACCTTGGTTTACAAAGTTAACTTATTGGTTGACAAGGTTGGTGTATGGTAATACAGTTTTTACATACCAATTGGTAAGTTGCTTGGTTTTAGCTTCTCCAAGGTATTAATAAATAATCAAAGCAATGCTAAGCATAACGAAATAAATACGTAACCGGTCAACAATATACAGCGTGTAATCACTCTGTTTTTATTCGCTCAAATGGTAATAACGCGGCGGGTTACCTATTCAAACGAACATGCTCAGGGTTACTTTAGCAAATTGAATTAAACGACACAGCGTATCTATTTATGGGGTAAATCATTACTCGTACTCATAAAAGCACGCGCCATCATATTTAGGAGTTATTCATGTCTAAACCAGTAATCGGTTTTATCGGCCTTGGCTTAATGGGCGGCAATATGGCCGAAAACTTACAGAACAAAGGCTATGAGCTTATTGTTATGGATTTAAACAAAGATGCGGTTGCTGCATGCGTTAGCAGAGGTGCAAAAACAGCAAGCACTGCAAAAGAGCTTGCACAAGGTGCAGACATAATTATGTTTTGTTTAACAACATCAGCAGTTGTTGAAAAAATTGTGTACGCAGAAGATGGCATTTTAGCGGGTATTAAAGAAGGCGCGGTATTAATTGATTTTGGTACATCAATTCCTTCATCTACTAAAAAAATTGGTGCTGATCTAGCCGCTAAAGGCGCAGGCATGATTGACGCACCACTAGGGCGTACTCCAGCCCATGCTAAAGACGGCCTATTAAATATTATGGCAGCGGGCGATATTGACACCTTCAATAAAGTTAAACCTGTACTTGAAGATCAAGGCGAAAACGTATTTCACCTAGGTGAGCTAGGCGCAGGGCATACAACTAAGTTAATCAATAACTTTATGGGTATGACCACGGTATGTGCTATGTCACAAGCGTTTGCTGTAGCAGACAAAGCGGGTGTAGACCGCCAGCAACTATTTGACATTATGTCGACAGGGCCTTCTAGCTCTCCATTTATGCAATTTTGTAAAAACTACGCGGTAGACAATGTAAGCGACCTTGGTTTTTCAATTGCCAATGCAAACAAAGATTTAGGCTACTTCCTACAAATGGTTTCAGACCTTGGGACTGAATCAAAAATTGCTGAAGGGTCATCTGCTAACTTACAAGCGGCATTTGATGCAGGTATGGGGCAAGGCAACGTACCAGAAATTTTTGATTACTTTAAAACTCTAGAAAAGTAATACCGACAACATTGGGTGCTTTAACGTAGTTAAAGCACCAAAACACACACAACATCAATTGGCTAGATTTAACCTGCTTTGTGCAATGAGTGCAGCATTACTATTGATAAGGCATTACTTCCGGTCACACTGAAAAAGAGTTATCTATGCGTTTAATTAATATAATAAAGCTTAGCCTAGTTCTTATTGGGTGCACATCCACACAATTGGCAGCCAAAGATTATTTTGTAGACACTAAACAAGCTTTTCAAGAAATCTCTGACAAACTCGTTGCCGGCGATAAAATAACTCTCAAAGACGGTACGTGGTCTAATTTCGAAATTTTATTACAAGGCCAAGGAACCAAAAACGCCCCTATAAAGCTTACAGCGCAAACCAAGGGTAACGTTATTTTATCAGGGCAATCTAATTTAAGACTGGCGGGTTCGTATTTAGAAGTGTCAGGACTTGTATTTAAAAATGGTTATACGCCTAGCTCAGCCGTTATTGAATTTCGTAAAAATAAAGATGAGCTTGCTACTCACTCCCGCGTAACACAAGTCGTTATCGATAACTACAATAACCCCGATAAACGAGAATCAGACTATTGGGTGGCTCTATATGGTAAACACAATCGTTTTGATCACAGCCACTTAGTAGGTAAACGTAACAAAGGCGTTACGGTTGCTGTAAGGCTTAATAGTGAGCAAAGCCAACAAAACCACCATCAAATTGATCATAACTTCTTTGGCTATCGTCCTACTTTTGGATCTAACGGCGGTGAAACACTGCGCATTGGTACTAGCCACTATTCATTAAGTGATTCATTTACCGTAGTTGAAAACAACTACTTTGAACGTACTAACGGCGAAGTAGAAATAATCTCGGTTAAATCAGGGAAAAACCAAATCCGCAATAATGTGTTTTTTGAGTCTCGCGGCACACTAACGTTGCGCCATGGTAATGGCAATATTATACAAGAGAACGTTTTTTTTGGTAACGGTGTAGATCACACAGGTGGCATTCGCATCATTAATAAAAACCAAACAGTAAAAAATAACTACTTAGAAGGTTTAACAGGCTACCGTTTTGGCAGTGGTTTTACGGTTATGAACGGCGTACCTAACTCACCAATAAATCGCTACCATCAGGTAGAAAACGCGACAATTGAAAACAATACCTATGTAAATGTGCGTCATATACAACTTGGCGCAGGTAGCGATAGCGAGCGTAGCGCTGCACCAATTAATAGCGTAATGATAAATAACCTTATTATTAATCAAAATGGCGAGCAGCCTTTTACAACCTTTGATGATGTAAGCGGTATTAAATTTAGTGAAAATGTAGCTAATACCCAGGTATTAAAAGAGTTAAATTACGGTGTTAAACAGCAAAATGTAACACTAACCAGAGCTAGTAACGGTTTACTGTATCCTGAATCAAGCAAAATTAGTGCAGGTGCTAAACGCGGTTTAAAGGTGCTAAAAAAGGCCGATACCGGCGTTAGCTGGTATCCAAAAACAGAGCAAGTTGTGGCATTTGATACGGGTAAAACTCACCAGGTTAAAGCAACTGCAGATGCCTTACTTAACGCAATCAATGCAGCCCAAACGGGTGATGTATTAGAGCTTGCAGATGGACAATACGATGTATCTAAACTCGTTAAAATTACAAAAGTGCTTACCCTCAAGGCTAAACATACTGGCAAAGCTAAGCTGACCTACCAACGCTCCACCTTATTCGAAATTCATGATGGCGGTAGCTTAAAGCTAGATGGTTTAGTTATCTCGGGTGAAAACGCACCTGATGCCATTAATAATAGTGTGGTACGTACTAAAAAGTGGGGCATGGTTGATAACTACCGCTTTGAAATACACAACTCACAATTAACTAATCTTGATATTAATCACTCATTTCACTTTTTTGTAACGGGTAAAGGGGCGATGGCAGATGAAATCACGTTAGTAAATAACACCTTTAAAAATGTAACTGGCGATATTTTACGTCTTGATACCGAAATAGAAGACTTAGGTATTTATAACGCAGAGTATGTAACACTTAAAAGCAATACCTTTAATGAGGTAGCCGGTGGAGTCGTTAAGTTATACCGAGGTGGAAGTGATGAAAGCACCTTTGGTCCGCATTTATTAATGACCAATAACACCCTAACTAAAGTAGGTTTAGGTAAGCGCAACAAGGCGCAAGCGAGTGTGTATGCGCACGGTGTACAAGTCACAAATATTGTAAGCAACGTATTTGAAAAATCGGCACCGATTAAAATTGAGCACACGGTTGGTGAGCCAATAACAGCCATTACAGATAACACCTTTGATGCATCTCAAGCGCCAAGCGTAAAAGAGTTACGTGTAGCGGGCCCGCACACGGCAACGATTAAAAATAACAACGTTTTAAATAAGGTGAACTAACAATGATGAATTTAACCCCAAATAAGTCATTATTTAAAACGCTGGGTGTTACTGTAAGTGCCTTAGTTTTATCGATAAACGCCTACGCAGCGCATCCAAATTTGGTAATAACCAATGATGATGTACAGCAAATGCGCCAAGCAATTAGCAACAATGAACAGGGTAAGTTTGCCACCGCATTTGCAGCGCTTAAAGCACAAGTGGATGAGCAAATTAAAAGCCCTATAACAGTGCCTGTACCAAAAGACGGTGGGGGAGGGTATACCCACGAACGACACAAAAAAAATTATCAGCTTATGTATAACGCCGGTGTTATTTATCAGCTAAGCCAAGATGATAAATACGCTCATTACGTACGTGATATGTTGCTTGAGTATGCCAAATTATACCCAACACTTGATGTACACCCTAAGCGCAAAGTTAAGTCGCAAAACCCAGGTAAACTATTTTGGCAAAGCCTTAATGAGGCCATGTGGCTGGTTTATACCATTCAAGCATACGATTTAGTGCATGATGCGTTAAGCGCCGCTAATATTAAAACCATCGAAAATGACTTACTGCGCCCAGTATCGTTATTTTTATCACAAGGCCAGCCATCAACCTTTAACAAGGTACATAACCATGGTACGTGGGCTACAGCCGGTGTAGGCATGGCAGGGTATGTGTTAGATGAACCTGAGTGGGTCGAAAAGTCTCTTTACGATTTAGATAAATCGGGCGAGGGTGGCTTTATTAAGCAGCTAGACATGCTGTTTTCGCCACAGGGCTATTACAACGAAGGTCCTTATTATCAACGCTTTGCACTACTTCCGTTTGTTACCTTTGCTAAAGCAATTGAAAACAACGAACCGCAGCGAGACATTTTTGAATATCGCGATGGCATATTACTTAAAGCCATTGATACTACTATTCAGCTAAGCTATAACGGTTTGTTTTTCCCGATAAACGATGCAATTAAAAGTAAAGGTATAGACACAATAGAGCTGGTACACGGTGTAACAGCCGCTTATGGTTTAACACACGATACTGGTTACTTAGATATAGCTAAAAAGCAAAATCAAATAATACTATCTGGCGATGGCCTAAAAGTGGCTCAAGCACTGGATAAAAATAAGCAAACCCCTTATGAATTTAAATCGGTAGCGTTTGGCGATGGTAACGATGGCGAGCAAGGGGCGTTGGTAGTAATGCGTACGCAAACTGGTGGCGACCAAGCACTTTTATTTAAACCTGCCGCACAGGGTTTAGGGCATGGACATTTTGATAAATTAACTTGGCAGTTTTACGATCATGGCAATGAAATTGTGTCTGATTATGGCGCTGCACGTTTTTTAAATGTTGAGGCTAAATACGGCGGCCGTTACCTACCAGAAAACGAAACTTACGCAAAACATACCGTGGCACACAATACGGTTGTGATTGATGAAACCTCGCATTTTAATGCAAATGTTAAAGTGGGTAATAACAATCATCCTACGCTTAATTTCTTTGAAACAAACCAATACGGAACGGTGTCAAGTGGGCAAATAAGCACCGCTTACAAAGGTGTTGAGCTTGAACGCACCTTAGCATTAATTAATTTACCTATGCTTGAAAGCACGCTTGCAGTTGATATTTTTAATGTGACTGCAGATTCCTCCCATAAAATTGATTTACCACTGCATTACAAAGGCCAATTAATTGATACCAGCTTTGAGTTACTTGGTAACACCAAAAGCTTAGCTGCGCTGGGTGATAAAAATGGCTATCAACATTTATGGTTAAAAGCACAGGCGCAACCAGATGAAGGCCTAGCAAAGGTAACGTGGTTAAACGACAACGGCCGTTTTTATACACAAACAAGCCTAGTAAAAGGGGATGAGTCTTTCTTATTTACGCAAATAGGGGCAAACGATCCACACTTTAATCTTCGTAACGAAAATGGCTACATTCGCCGTGTAGAAGGTAAAAAACAGCATAAATTTATTTCAGTACTTGAGCCTCACGGTGAATACAACCCAAGTAAAGAATATACCCTAGAGGCTGTTAGCCGTGTATCGTCACTTAAGTATGACGCGCAAGAGCACTTAGACCTAATTGAAGTTAAAGTAAAAAATAATACCTATTTGGTTGCTATCAACAAAGCCGATAAAGCAGCTAAACACACATTCACATATCAAAATAAAGCATTCACCTTAAATGGCCGCCTTGGCGTTTATGCGATGAAGAATAATCAGGAGTAAACAGGATGCAAAAGCAAAGTGCACACTTTTCATTTGGTAACGAAACCGAGATTGAAGATTTAGGTAATGGCTTAAAACGCCAAATGCTTGGCTATAACGAAGAGCTAATGGCCGTGAAAATTTGGTTCTCAGAAGGGGCTATTGGTTATAACCATGCGCACAGGCACTCGCAAGTAACGTATGTGGTTGAGGGTGAGTTTCACTTTAACATTGATGGCGTAACTAAAATCTTAAAAGCGGGTGATAGCTGTTTTATTCCTCCTTTTGCTGATCACGGTGCAACGTGCCCAACTGGCGGTATACTGATTGATACCTTTAGCCCAGCTCGCGAAGACTTTCTTGAGGAATAACCTATGAAAATTCAAGGCTTACGCTGGTGGGTTATAGTGCTAATTGCACTTGCTACCATTATTAACTACATAGACCGTCAAGCGCTTAGCGTTTTATGGCCAGACATTGTGGAAGAAATGTTCCCTGATGAATCTGCTTTAGAGCGTAAACAAATTTACGCTAATATTTCTATAGTATTCGTATTTGCTTATGCATTTGGCCAAGCTATTTTTGGCAAAATTTTTGACTGGGTTGGCACGCGTTTAGGTTTTGTGCTTTCAATTGGTGTGTGGTCATTAGCCACTGTTGCCCATGCTTTTGCACAAGGGGTGCTTAGTTTAAGTATTTTCCGTGCAATTTTAGGTGTAGCCGAAGCTGGTAACTGGCCCGGTGCAGCTAAAGGTAATGCCGAGTGGTTTCCAATTAAAGAGCGTGCTTTAGCGCAAGGTATATTTAATTCTGGCGCAGCCATTGGTGGCATTATTGCTATCCCGCTTATTGCTTATTTAACCGTGTATTTTAGCTGGCAAATGGTGTTTGTATTTGTTGGTGCCTTAGGTTTTTTATGGTTAGTTCCTTGGATTATATTGGTAAAAGCGCCTCCAGGCTCTCACCCTTGGATAAGTGAAGAAGAGCGTGAGTACATTCTTACCGGACAAAGACGCGTTGATGATAACGGTGATGTAACAAGCGATGACGAAGAAGAATATAACCCTTCTACAGGCGAGTTACTCTCTCGTAAGCAAAGCTGGGGCGTAATTATAGCCTCTGCAGCTATCGACCCTATTTGGTGGTTATTCGTTTTTTGGATACCAATTTACTTAAACGAAGTGTATGGCATGGATGTTAAAGCGATTGGTATTTATGGCTGGGTTCCGTATGTAGGCGCTATGTTTGGTGCTTGGTTTGGTGGCTTACTTGCCCAAAACCGCCTCAAAGCAGGTTGGAATACCGATAAAACACGTAAGCTGACCATCACATTAGGGTGTTTAATTATGTTGCCGGCGCTGCTTGCAATGGCAAACCCAGGCGAGCCGGTAATTGCGGTACTTATTATGGCTGTTATTTTATTTGGTTTTCAAACCGCCATTGGTAACGTGCAAACCTTACCAAGCGACTTACTGGGTAAAAAAGCGGTAGGTACGTTGTCGGGCTTCTCTGGCATGGCCGCAAAATTAGGTGCTGTAGGCCTTACGTCATTGGTACCTATTTTAACAGCGGATGGTAATTATACACCGGCGTTTGTGATAGGCGCGTCTTTAGCGATTATTGCAATGGCAGCTGTATGGATTTTAATTCCAAAAATTGAACCATTGAAAAAGCCTAACTAATTTGTTGGCAATGGCTGTGTTTCTCACAGCCATTTACTACCTAAGGTAAGTGATAATAATGAAAAATATTTACTTTATTGGCGAGTGCATGATTGAGTTAAGAGCGACTGTTCCCTCTACATTGCATCAGTCATTTGCAGGTGACGTATACAATTCGGCTGTTTACTTAAAGCGTTGTTTCCCACAAATCACCACCTCAGTTATTACCGCTTTAGGGGAGGATAACTTAAGTAAAAAAATGCGTGAGCGTTTTGCAAGTGAGCAATTAAATACAGATTATGTATTTGCTCATAACAGTAAAGTCCCAGGTATGTATTACATAGAAACGGACGAGCAAGGTGAGCGCAGTTTTATTTACTGGCGTGATGATTCAGCAGCCAAAAAGGTGGTTGAATTTATCAGCCCTGAGCTTGTTAAGCAGCTGTCATCGGGTGATATGTTTTTCTTTTCGGGTATTTCTTTAGCCGTAATAGAAGAGCAAGCAAGAGCGCAGTTTTGGGACATAGTAAAGCAACTTAAAGCCGCGGGTGTAAAAATAGTATTTGACCCAAATTACCGTGCGCGACTTTGGGATAACGTTGAGCAAACTAAAGCGCAATACCATAGTGCATTTAGCTTAGCCGATATTACGTTACCCGGCGTTGAAGACTTAGAAACGCTTTACAACGTGCAAAGTGTAGAAGCGGTAATTGATTATTTGGCTCCGTACAACATTAACGAAATTATAGTAAAAAACGGCCCCGATTCAGTCATTACAAAAGAGGCTAATACAGTGCAAAGCCACAGTATTACGCCAGTTAAAAACGTTGTTGATACAACCTCCGCAGGCGATGCCTTTAACGGCGTGTATTTAGGAGCGCGCTTAGATGGGCGCCCTATAAGTGATGCAGTTAAACTGGGCGCGCAGGCTGCCGGCGTTGTTATTCAGCAACCCGGTGCTATTGCACCAAAAGATGTTTTTCAAGAAGCCATGGCTAAATCAGGTCTCTAACTGGCTAATTTACTCAATTTATAACACTAAGTAGCACGATTATTTAAAATAAGGGAAATAACGCATGACTCGCTTTTCTGAACTAATGGCAGGGCAAACTCTGCTACCTATAATTCAAGCAGACACGCCAGAGCAAGGTGTAAACATTGCTAAAGCAATGGTAGAGGCAGGCCTAACTTTGGTAGAAGTTGTTCTTAGAACAGATGGATCAATTGATGCGCTTAAAGCCATTAAAGAACAGGTTCCACAGCTAAAAGTGGGCGCAGGCACCGTTATTAACGAAACAATTTTAAAGCAAGCGCTAGAAGCAGGCTCAGATTTTATAGTTACTCCCGCTGTATCGCCTACACTATTAAGTGAGCTGGTTAAGTGTAACGTGCCAGTATTGCCAGGTGTATCAAATACCGGCGATATATTAATGGCACTTGAGTATGGTTTTGAAGAGCAAAAACTCTTTCCTGCTTCACTTGCTGGTGGTGCGCCGTTTGTCTCTGCTGTCTCATCTGTATTTCGTGCAGTGAGCTTTTGCCCGACCGGCGGTGTAAGCGAAAAAAATAAAATGGATTACTTGTCGTTAAACAATGTATTTGCAGTAGGCGGTACCTGGGTTGCTAAAAAAGAATGGGTAACGCAGGGTAATTGGCAAGCCATTACAGACTCTTGTATCGAGGCTTTAAAATAGCAAGGAGCAAAAAATGAATTATTTAGCCCCCACCATTGCACCAGGCGTTGTTGTTGGCGATGAAGTAAGCGAAGTGTATAAACACGCACGAACGCATCAGTATGCATTGCCTGCTGTAAACGTGGTGAGCACATCGTCAATTAATGCCACCTTAGAGGCCGCAAAAAAAATGAAGTCGCCGGTCATTATTCAACTATCTAATGGGGGAGCACAGTTTTTTTGTGGTAAAGGTTTAGCACTAGAGGGCCAGCAATCTGCCGTTGTTGGGGCAATAAGTGCTGCACAGTATGTGCATAATGTGGCGAAACACTATGGTGTTGCTGTCATGCTGCACACAGATCACGCAGCAAAAAAACTACTGCCCTGGATTGATGGTTTATTAGATGAAGGCGAAAAGTATTTTGCGCAAACAGGTAAGCCGCTTTTTTCATCGCACATGATTGACCTGTCAGAAGAGCCACTGGAAGAAAATATAGAAATTTGTGAGCGTTATTTAGCGCGCATGGCAAAAATAGGCATGACACTTGAAATAGAGCTCGGGTGTACCGGCGGAGAAGAAGACGGGGTTGATAACTCGCACCTCGACAGCTCTGCACTTTACACTCAACCAGAAGATGTAGCCTACGCCTATGAGCGACTTAGTAAAATAAGCCCTAATTTTATCATTGCTGCTTCGTTTGGTAACGTTCACGGCGTATACAAGCCTGGCAATGTGGTATTAACACCTACCATATTACGCGACTCGCAAGCCTATGTAGCTGAAAAATTTAATTTAGAGCATAACGCTATTAATTTTGTATTTCACGGTGGGAGTGGCTCTGAGCACAGTAAAATTGCTGAGTCGCTAACCTACGGGGTGGTAAAAATGAACATTGATACCGACACCCAATGGGCGAGTTGGAACGGGGTATTAAACTACTACCAAGAAAAACAAGGCTACTTGCAAGGCCAAATTGGTAACCCTGATGGCGAAGATAAACCCAATAAAAAATACTATGATCCACGTGTGTGGTTACGTCAGTCGGAGCAGCATATGGTGGCTCGCCTGATCCAATGTTTTGACGACCTTAATTGTGTGAACAGGTATAGCGCATGAAAAGACTGAATAAAGTATTAAAGCAAGATGGGGTTGAAACCGACCTTATCATGTTAATTCGCACGCTATTAGCAACCACAAAAGAAATAGCGTTTAGAGTAAGCCAAGGTGAGCTTGCGGGTGTTTTAGGCTCTACCCTTAACGAAAATATCCAGGGCGAGGTGCAAAAAAAGTTAGATGTCATTGCCAATCAACTGTTAAAAGATACCTTAATTGATGATGATCTTGTAAAAACAGTGGCATCTGAAGAAGAAGATAATGCAGTAGGCGCCCACCCTGATGGTAAATATATTGTGGCATTTGATCCCCTTGATGGGTCATCCAACATTGATGTTAACGGGCAAATAGGCACTATTTTTACCATTTACCCAGCTAAAGCAGATGTGCCCTACGATAGTGATGAGCAATTTAATCAACCCGGTACTAACCAGGTTTGTGCAGGCTACGTGCTGTATGGGCCATCGTCGTTATTAGTAATGAGTACAGGTGGGCCAACCCGCTGTTATACACACGATTTAACCCACGGTGGCTTTTTGCTGACAAAACCAGAGCTTGCAGTACCGAGTAAAAGCCGTGAGTTCTCGGTTAATATGGCAAATTACCGATACTGGGATGAAGCAACACAAGTTTACTTTGATAAATTACTGTATACATCAGAAGAATTTGCTAAAAGCTCAATTCGCTATAATGCAGCCATGGTTGGCGATGTGCACCGAATTTTATGCCGTGGCGGGGTATTTATGTACCCGCAAGATACGCGCGCGGGTAATGAAAACGGTAAAATACGCTTACTTTACGAAGCTAACCCGCTGGCAATGCTCACTGAAAACGCAGGCGGTATAGCCACCTCTAAAGGCATGCGTATTTTAGATATTCAGCCCGATGAGCTGCATCAGCGTGTGCCTGTTATTTTAGGCTCTAGTGAACCTGTGACTTACTTTAATTCTACGGTTTATTAAATCTGACTAAGGCCTAAGTACAAAAGGGCGGTTATTGTGCTCTTACGCCTTTTAAATAAAACGTATGCCGCTGCTGACAATAGTGAGTTAAACGCAGTGGCTACATTATTTTATATACACATCAAAAATTCATATCTATAGGCTATTACAGCTAAAGCTTTACGCCTGTATTTTCCACCCTCCATTCTTTATGTGCTTATCGCGCTACGTATTAATACAGAGTAATTCTTTCGGTAAAACCAATTGTTCATAAAGGTTGTTTGTTTATCTATTCGCGAAATTAATATTGGTAATAACGCTGCGTTATTAGGTATAGACGTAAGTTAACTTTCAGTTAATAAAACATGATGAATTTTGAACGAATATAGTGGTAAAAGTGTTTTTATTATGCTTATATTACCAAGTTGGTTAACAATGAAGCGTAAAAACAAAATAATTTGGTAATAACACACTGGGTATTTGGTAAATCACACATAACACCTGCTAAATACTAAACCACACAATTAAGGAGAATAGAGCCATGATGAAATTAAAACATTTTGCATTATGTGCTGTTGCAGCTGCCATTATAGGTTGTGACACGGATTCAAATAATAATAACAACACATTGGGCTCTATTGCTCTATCAGGCAAAGCGTTAACGGGCGAAACATTGTCGACCAGCGTAAATGATGCCGATGGTATTTCTGGCGAAGTAAACTACTACTGGTACGCCGACGGACAAGTGATAAGTGGCGCTAATGACGCAACTTTTACATTAACAGATGAGCAAATTGGTTTTGCAATTACAGCACAAGCACTTTATACAGATGACAGCGGTGTTAATGAGTCACATTTAAGTGAGCCCACCGCTGAAGTGTCAGCTATTCCTTTTGCGGCCACGGTAGAAATTAACGGTGATGCAATTATAGGTAATGAACTAAGTGCTAATGTAGCGGATGAAAATGGTTTTGATCCGGCGCTTGTAGCATATACATGGTTTGCAGATGATGTTGAAATTGCCGATGAAACCTTAGCAACCTACACTATTACCGAATCGCAACTAGGTAAAGTTATAACCGTAAATGCAGCATTTGAAGATAACAGAGGCTTTGCAGAGTCAGCTACATCAACTGCCACAGCGCCAGTAGAGCGTGCAAATTCAGAAGGGTCGGTGGCTATTGTTGGCACACCTACGGTGGGTAATACACTTACAGCCGAAATAACAGATGAAGATGGCGCAAGCGGCACAATTACTTACCAATGGTTTGCTGATGAGGTTGCAATTAGTGGTGCCACGCAAAGCACTTACGTTGTAGATGAGTCATTATTAGGGCAATTTATTACCGTGCAGGTTACCTACACGGACGATCACGGTTTTACTGAAGACAACCTTTCTGAGGCAACCATTGCTGTTTCTGCAGAGGCTGTAGATGAAGTGGGTAGTATCACCATTTCAGGGGCTACGCCATATTTAGTGACTAGCGAATTAACCGCTGAAATTAGCGATAACAACGGCGTAGATGAGCAAAACGTTACCTACACTTGGCTTGCTGATGGCGTAGCAATTGCCGACACCAACAGCAAAACATTTACGCCAACTAATCAAGCTGGCGCGATTATATCGGTCACTGCGAGTTATACCGATAACGATGGCTTTTCAAGCACAATTACCGGTGCCGCCGATACAGTAGTGTACACGCAAGTGATAAGCGATGCGGATGCGCTATTAGGTGCTATTAATGCAGGGCTTGGTGATGGCGATGTGCTTGGTTTAAATACCGGTGTATATGCCGATCTTGATGCCATTATGCTAACCAGCGCAGCAACACTTAAAGCTGTTGAAGGACAAAGCCCGGTAATTAGTGGTGAGCTTTGTATTCATGTAGCCAGTGGGGTTGATGGCGCGGGTATTGAAGGGCTTACATTTAAAAATATTGATACTAAATCGGGTGGCTTTTGTGAAACCGAAGAAGATGCCGTTATTTATTCTGAGGGTGACAACTTCACCTTTACACAAAATACTATCGATGGGGAAGCAGAGACGTTAAATAATTCTACCTACCATTGGTTAATGCTTAAAGGCGACGCCGCAGTGGTTGAGCGTAATACCTTTGCCAACCGCGATAAAGCAGAAAATGGTTCGGTGATAAAAATGTCTTCATCGAGCACTAACCACGTTATTCAATATAACCTTTTCACAGGTACCAGCAGCAACCCAAATTTTGGTAACTCTAGTCTGCACTTAATTAACGCAGGGAGTACAACAGGTACAGGCTCTGCTGATGATGCAAACTTTACTATTCAATATAACCGAGTAGAAAACTTTGTTACAGGCCGACGTTTAATGCGCGTACAAACCTCTGGCGCGACGATTAAAGGCAATACCATTTTAAATCCTAATGGCGGTATTTCGCTTGAAGATGGTGGATTTAATACGGTATCAGACAACATTATTATTCGTACCACTGATATTGCAAGTTCAAGCGATCGTCCTGCCGGCGTGCTAGTTACGCCTTTAGGCCACACTGTAAGCAATAACTACATCGCTGGTATTCGTTCTGGTAATAAAGAAGCCGGTGGTATTGTATTTACCGCTAACCCATTTTCACAAGCTGATGGCGGGGTGCCAAATGGAGGTAACCAAGCTGTGCTTGATGGCGCAGGCGACTTTACCCTTAATGTGACTAATAATACGGTACTTAACTCACAGCAACCATTTGTATTTAGCACAGAAATAGGTTCAAAGGCACCTGTTGGAGATTGTGATGAGCTTACCGCAGAAAATGCCCCTGTACTGTATGGTTTAACTAAAAATGCATTTGAAATTAACTTCAACGGTAATTTAAATGCTAATGGGGTGGGCGATCAAACTGACGAAGACACCATTGAAAGCAGCGCGCTTGTTTATGGTTTCTTTTACCCTAACGAGCTGTCGAGCGATCACTCTTTTGAATACGACTGTGACCTAATTAACCATACTGAATCACTGTTCTCTAACAGCTTTGGCTTTAGTGACAGTTATGAGTCGGGCGATGCGAGCGACCTATGGGTTGATATTAGAAACTTAAATGGCAATGGTGAATACGACACCGATGGCGCTATTGACCAAAACCCAGAAGCAAATGGTAAAGAAATCCCAGAGTTTGTCACTGCTACAAGTACGCTGCTTGAGACTGACTCAAATGGAGCACAAGCCTTAGCAGGTGCAAGAAACTTATACTACATCCAAAGCACTGATGTAGGTGCAGGCTCTACATGGGTGGCACAAGATGAATAAGCCCACACTGCACATTATTAATATTTATAAAAATAGCAAACTACGCACAACACACACAATGATAAAGGAGAACGCGGCATGTCGTTAAAAATGGATAGAAGACGTCAACATTCTACAAACAGCTCTGTTTGTAATCATTTTGCACTTTCACCTGCTGCTAAGTTAATTAGAGCTAGTTTACTTGCAGGTATGGCAGGTTCATTGTCATTTAATGCTTTTGCTCAGCAAGAAGCCCAAGAAAAAGTGACTGAAGTAGAGCAAGATGTAGAAATCATCAGCGTTACAGGTACTCGTAGAACCATACAAGATCAAATTGCAATTAAGCGTGAGGCAACAACGGTTGT
The DNA here is from genome assembly GCF_028599215.1 of Pseudoalteromonas sp. Angola-30. Lineage (NCBI taxonomy): Bacteria > Pseudomonadati > Pseudomonadota > Gammaproteobacteria > Alteromonadales > Pseudoalteromonadaceae > Pseudoalteromonas > Pseudoalteromonas sp. Angola-30. Next base: position 120,380 of record NZ_JAQREI010000011.1, on the reverse strand, counting down.
TGATGGTTTATCTGCAGAAGATATTGGCGATTTACCCGCGCTGTCAATTGGTGAAGCGCTTGAGTCGATTACCGGTGCCGCATCTCACCGTGAAAACGGGGGCGCTACCGAAATCACCATTCGTGGTTTAGGCCCATTTTTAAGCGCAACCCATATTAATGGCCGTGAAGCTACTAATGGTAGTGGTGATCGCTCGGTTAACTTTTCACAGTTTCCATCAGAGCTTGTAAAAAAGGTCGCTATTTACAAAACCCAAGATGCTTCAATGATTGAAGGTGGCGTAGCCGGTGTGATAGCACTTGAAACGATTGCCCCGCTAGATTACGGCAAACAACGCGTACAAGGCGAAGTAAAACTAAATTACAACCCAGATGAAAGTAATGTAGAAAACTCACTGCAAAGTGATACAGGCTATCGTGGTACGTTTAGTTATGTTGACCAATTTGAGTTTGCCGATGGCCAAGCAGTGGGTGTGTCTTTTGGTGTGCAGCGCCAAGATATTAGCCAACCAGAAGCAGAGTACAGAAGCTCAAGCCCATCGGGCTCTTCACTTTGGGCATGTTTAAATGACCCAACTAATACGAATGAAGGGTTTTACAGAAGCAGCGCAGGTGATTGTGAAGACCAAGTAAATGGCAGTAACAATCAAGGTTATCAAACAAACATCGACCCAGAAACAGGCAAAGCCGAAAGCGATGGCACTCCATACGCATGGACAGGCAGTAGCCGCAGCTATCGTCAAAATGAAACCTCAGATGAGCGTGATGCAGTATTTATTGCAATGCAATACCAGCCGTCGTCTGAGTGGGATGTTAACTTTGATGCACAAATCTCTGACAGAATACAAAGAGAAGCACGCCACGATTTAATTTTTTTACAAAAACGCGCAACACCTGGTTTAACAGGCCCAACGCTTGTTACTAACGATGTAGGCGGAATTTTACATTGGGAAGGTGAAGAACGTATTGAATCGGCGGGCGAGCAATTCTCACGTGAAGAAAACTACCAAGGCTATGGTATTAATATTGAGCACACGGTAACCGACCGCCTTACTGTAAATCTTGATTTAGCGTATTCAAAAACTGAGCGTGAAGAGCTACAAATTTCTAACCGTGGTAGAACCGCAGACCGTAATTTGTTTAGCTGGGATATGGGCGATGAAATTCCTCACTTCACCTTAACGGACTTTGATGTAACTGATATTTCTAACTTTACAGATAGCTTACGTACACGTTTAGACCGTGAAAATGTTCGCGAAAACGTAGTTAAATCGGCGCGTATTGATTTTGACTACGCGTTAGAGGGCGATATATTTACCAGTATTGAAGGGGGTATTAGAGCCTCAGAACTAAGCTTTATACAGTTTGGTGGTAGCCAAGGTAATGGGTCTCGTACTGAGTACACGATAGGCGATGACTCAGCATTAGAGATACTTCAAGGCTGTCAAATTGACTTCCCAGAATCTGACTTTTTATCTAGCGTATCGGATGGCAACTTAGTAACAAATGTAGATAGTAGCGGTAATGTAATAAGCTCTGGGACAGGTTCTTCGTGGGCGACCTACGATAACGTGTGTTTCTCTCAAGCTGTAGCGGCTACAGACACTGATTATACAGGTGAATTTGGTTACCCTGATGTTGAGTACGAAAATGCCGGTACCATAGATGTTACTGAAAAAACCACCTCAGTGTACTTAATGGCAAACTACGACACCGAAGTATTTGGTAAGTTTATTCGTGGTAACTTCGGCCTACGTATAGTTGATACTGATGTAACCTCGGTAGGCTTTAGAACAAATTACACTGTAGATGTAGATGAAACTACAGGCGCTGTAACCCTCGATGTAGGGGATTCACTAGAAAGAACCGAAAGCGGCGGTGGCTATACCAAATACTTACCAAGCTTTAACTTAGTAGTTGATTACAGTGAAGATATTTTACTGCGTGCGGGTATTTACCGTGGTATGTCACGTGCTGACCCATCTGATTTAGGCTATGATCGCGACTTTGTAACAGACGATCAATCTGTTGCGCTATCGCTTTCTGACTTATTAACCGTAGATGGTTCAGGTAACCCTGATACTCAACCATTAATGTCATGGAACTACGACTTAGCCTTTGAATGGTACCCTAATGAAGATTCTATTTTAGCACTAAGCCTATACTACAAACAGTTCCAAGGTGGCTTCCAGCAACAAACTGTAATTGAAGACTATGTGGTTGGCGGTGAAACGGTATCATTACCAGTGACAAATTCGGTAACAACCGATAATGATAGCGATATACTGGGTTTAGAAGCATCGTTCTCGTACCGTTGGGATAATGGTATTGGTGTAAAATTTGGCTATAACTTTGCAGATACTGACTTTGAGTTTGAAGATAGCTTATATGGCGATACATACGTTACCGACCTAGATGGCAATACTACTCAATTAACTGCCGGTATTATTGAACCTGGTTCGGTGCCGGGCTTCTCAGAGCATGTATTTAGTAGCCAACTGTATTACCAAATTGGTGACTTTGATACGGCTATTATTTACAAATACCGTAGTGAATACTTCCAACCATATACCAGTAATGGTACCCGCTTACGTTATGTTGATGCCGTAGGTGTATGGGAAATGCGCGCATCGTATAAAATTAACGAGCACTTTAGAGTTAAAGCTGAAGCCATTAACTTGTTTAGCGCACCTAAGTCACAAGACTTCTTTGTGGAAGATAACCTAGGTGAAGTAAACGATTACGGCCCACGTTTATTCTTAGGAATGAGCTTTAAGCTATAACACAAAACCAGTGATCCCCACTTTAAAGCCCAATTAGCGTATGCCGCTAATTGGGTTTTTTTGTATGTGTGTGGGCTATTAAACCTAAGCTTTTTGAATCGCGGCGTACTCTCTTAACTAAATCTTGGCTAAACCTTTTTACCTAAAGCGCAGCATTACTAAACTCAGTTTTAGTAACGCTGCGTTATTGGCAGCGAATTAGTTAGCCAAAAGTCTACTATCTTTATCTTGGTTGACCAATTAATTCGGTAAAAGCGGCCAAATATAAAAATAACGCTGTATATATAAAAAAAATATATCGAGAAGATTGAGGAGGTTTCAATCTATTTTTGTGTGTTATTTAACCTTGATTGAGATTTAAAAGCACATTAAATACAAGTGGTTATATTATGGTCAGTAATAAAAGTATTTTTGTCATGCCGAATTGGCTTTTATTGGTAATGACTGTTTTTGCTTTTTTTACAAAAAATGGTTTACCAATAGGTTGACCTTTGGTGATTTTGCTGTAAATATTAAGTTAACCATTTAGACAAATGGTAAGGCGTTTAATAAAAAATATATAGCGAGTTACACATAGCACTGACACACACAGGAAAAACTATGAATCACAAGTTATCAAAAATTACGCTAGCAGTTATATCTGCCACAGCATTAAACCTTTCTTTGTCCACACACGCACAGGAAGCCAAGCCAATTGCAGAAGATGATGTAGAGATCATCGAAGTATCTGGCATTCGTCAATCACTTACTAATGCACTTGCTGAAAAACGCTCTGCAGATAGCCTAGTTGAAATTATTCAGTCAGAAGATATTGGTAAATTACCCGATCAAAACCTCGCTGAAGTATTAGAAAACGTAACGGGTATTCAAATTACACGTCAAGCGGGTGTAGGCACAGGTGTACAAATTCGTGGTACCGATGCTAACCGTACCGAAATTAACGGTGTATCAACGGTGGGCTCAGGCTCTGGTCGAAGTGGTATTAGCTTTGAAGATGTATCAGCGTCAATTATTTCAAGTTTAGAGGTAATAAAGTCGCCTGAAGCGAAAACAATAGAGGGCTCTGTAGGCGGTACTATTAACCTTAAAACGATTCGCCCACTGCACTTAGGTGAGCAGCTAGCCACTATTAGAGTGCAAGGTGAGCACAGTAGCTTAAGCACTGATAGCGGTTTGCAACCACGTTTTTCGGGAACTTTTGCTGATAACTGGGAAGGTGATTACGGTAAATTTGGTGTGTTAGTGAGCGGCAGCTACGCAGAGCAAGATGTAACGGCGTTTCGCCCACGTGCAGATAGAGATAACATTATCACTGCAGATAGCGGTGTAGCCAGCGCTCAGTCTTTTGACTTTTTACCGATTCAATTTTTTGTACAAGATTACGATAACTACGAATACGAAACTAAAAACTTTGTAGGTACCATTGAATGGGCGCCAAACGACAACACAAAGTTTTATTTTGATGCTGTGGTTAACGATCAAGAACGTCGCCAAGAAAGCTCTCGTGTACAGGCTTCTGGTGTAAGTGCGCTTAATGATATTTCGGTTCCTGATGAATTTGAAACCGTAAACTTAGGCTCACTTGGCGGTACCAACCTTGGGTCTATTCAAGCGGCCTTACGCGGTGTCATTCCGGTTAATTTAGAAAACGATGATGACGATCCTAACCTTCGTTTTTCAAGTGATACAAACTCGCGTGTTACCGATAGTAATATTTTTAGACTCGGTGGCGAATGGCAAGGCGATAAGTGGTTTGTTAGTGCTGAAATTGCTTCGTCATCTTCAGATACAACTACGCCTAGCTTTAATACAACGCTTAACTTTATTAACCCTAATGTGCCGTTAGATGCTGGTGGCGGTAATGATAATAGTGTGCCGTTTGAGTATGACTTATCAGGTGGCGCATTGGCATTTGGTATTGCAGAGGGGGCAGAGTACGCACCAACGGTTGAACAACTACTAGACCCTGCAAATGTAGTGCTACGTGATGTAAATATTGGTCAAGATACCGTTGAAAACTCTGAGGATGCGTTCCGTATTGATTCAACCTATTACACAGACTCAATTGTAACCTCTATTGATTTTGGTTACCGCTACAGTAAATCACAAAGCAAACAAAACGAAATTACCTCAAGCATTGGTTTAAGAACCATGGCTGATAGCCCGTCGGGTGATTTATTTGCCGACTTATTAGTGGCAGGCCCAGATAACTTTAACGAAGCTGATGGCCGCTCGTTATACATAGGCGACTTTTTATTAATTGATCCAGAGCTTGTGGCGTCAGACCCTGATGCGGTACTTGCCACATTACAAGCAGCGATGACTGCGCATGGTTCAAGCAAAACATTAAATGCACCTACTTCAAGTTCTGCAGGTTTTTTTGATATAGAAGAAACCACTCATGCGCTATATGCACAAGCTAACTTTGAGTACGAAATGGTACGCGGTAATATTGGTGTGCGTTACATTCAAACAGACGTAGAGTCTACGGGCAACTCAGTTACTCAAGATGGTAGTGGTAATGAACTGGTAACGCGTATTACCAATGAATCAGACTATGACTTTATTTTACCTCGTTTAAACCTTGTCGCTGATGTATCAGAAGATGTACTTGTACGCTTTGGTGTTGGTAAAGATATTCGTCGCCCTGATTATAACGACCTATCAACGTCTATTACCTACAGCACAAGTCCAAATGACGAAGTTGAATTTGGTAACCCAGCACTGAAACCTGAAGAAGTACTGTCTTACGATTTATCGGCAGAGTGGTATTTTGCAGAGGCAAGTGTATTTAGCGTAGGTATTTTTCATAAAACACGTAAAGACTTACACGTAAATCAGTTAACCTCGCCAGTTGAAGACCCTGTAACAGGGTATCGCGACTTAACAGAGCCATGTGAAGGTGGCGGTATATTTAACCCCATTGCAGATATAAACGTATTTGGCCCTGAGAATGGCCGTGGCGTATGTGTTGGTACAGAAACAAAAGTAAACGATAGTGGTGAAACTACCCAAAAAGGGATTGAGTTTGCCTTTCAGTATGACCTATCAGGCTTTGAAAAAGACCTAGGGTGGGCATCTGGCTTTGGTGTGCTAGCTAACTATACAATTCAAGAGTTCTCAGGTGGTGAAACAGAAAATTCAGCAACCTCAAGAGCAAGTAATGTATTTGCAGCAACCACAGGTACGCCAGGTATTGAAGTAAGTGAAATTCAAGGCTTACTTAACCTTTCTGAAAACGCGTATAACTTTACGCTGTACTACGAAAAATTTGGCCTATCAGCACGTATGCGTTACACGTGGCGTGAAGGGTATCGTTCAAATGACTTTGGTAGTACGTCTAGCTTCCCTTGGGGTTTCCCAGTGGTACAGGAAGACCGTGGCCAGCTTAATGCAAGTATTAGCTACGATGTGAACGAGCAACTTAATATTGGCTTAGAGGCTGTAAATATTACTGAATCTGAAATTAGCCAATCATGTGTAAACGAAAGCGCACTATTGTGTTTCCAAGGTTTAACTGACCGTCGTATTACACTGGGTGCAAGTTACCGTTTTTAAAAAGTATGTTGAGAGTGTGTAGCCTTTGAACGGGCACTCAAAAGCAAGCCACATGGCTTGCTTTTTTTTACCTAAAATTAGCGGCAGTTAGGTGGTTAATAAAGGGCCGTGGTTCTTTGTGTTGGGGGTAAAAATGCACCTGTTTGCAAAAAGTAAAGTGTGTGTTGTATTACTTGTTGGTTGTAGCGCATTCCCGTGTGGCTTACATCAAGGGTAATAAAATCACGCGTATTAGTAGGGCGTGTTGGTATTTTATGGTTAAATTTGCAGCAGTGTGTTTGGTTTTTAGGCAAGGCAGAGCCTGTGAAGTGTGGTTATTCCCCATAAATAGGCGATAACGCTGCATAAATGCCAAACATGTGCTGCCCTTTGGGTTCTGCCTAAGGGCGATAAACTCTTTGTTGCCTACATGGATGTAGGTAAGGGGCGTGAGCAGGACGCGGAAGCTTTACTCGGTTTTTACTTATTCTTACAGGGATGTAAGTCATTAGAATAACGCAGGAGCAGTTATCGAGCCCACTAGGTTACAAGCCTCGCGCCGCGATTTAATCGCCCCTAGATTGAACAAATTTCAATCCGCAAAAATCAACACGCCCTCAGTTTGGTTGATTCTACAGACACCAAGCCATCGTTTTTACTTTTAAAATAATGCTGTGTCAGGGTGGATGCTTTAGTACCGGCTATTACGCCTAAATTAATGTCCAGCTCATTTATGGTGTTGCCCAAACTCTTACTGCCTGTAATTAAAGATTGGCTTACACCGCCGGCTATATGCATTAACCATGAACCATTTAAATGATTAGCTAATTCGCTGCCTTTGTTAGGCGTACCAATTAACATGACATTTACAAGTGTATTACCATTAAATACCCGAGGGTTATTTTGCAAGTAGGCTCTAATAACTAAGCCACCTAGGGAGTGGCCGACAAAATGTACTTTACTCGCATTAGCAATACAGGCATTAATTTTTGTGGTTGTTTGCGTAAATACAGCCTCAACACTTTGCCCTAAAGAGGCGTAATTTAGGCTGCATACTTTATAATGAGCACGTTTAAGCTGCTGGGCAAAATATCGCATTGCCCAATCGCTTCTGCCTAACCCATGGGCAAGTACTACCAGCTCATCATCAGGTTTATACTGCACAGGAGGGTTATTGGTACTTTTACAGCCGGTTAGGAAAAGTAAAAGTATTAGGCCGATTACTAATGGTTTTTTCATTACTTTTACACCCTACACACGTTCGCTATTAGTAATTATATTGTCCATTTAAAAGCAGTGTGCTGCTCAGTAACCGCCCATAATTTGCTAAGTACAGGCTGATCTAAAGCAAACGGCTCAAGTTTGCATGTTCCTACGGGGCCGCTCCAATTCCATCTTCCTGATGGGCCATAATACGCACGTTGTTTTAGGTTATGCTCGGTGGCACACATAACCTCAGGGTATGCACCTTGCTCTGCCGATTGCGCTAAGCCCATTTTTACTATTAATGACCAGGTAAATCGGGTTGCAAAGTTAACATTATCGCCAATAAGAGAGGTATTAGCTGCACCTGGGTGACACACAAACACCTGCACATTTTTATTGGCGGCGGCTATTTTATTTTGCAGCTCATAAGCAAACATCATTTGTGCAAGTTTACTGTGGCAGTAGGTCTTATTTGGGTGGTAGTTTTTATTCCAATTCATGTCATCAAATTGAATCGTTTTAAGCCCCATTTTGTAGCCTTCACTGGCCACTACAACAATACGCCCGCTAGATTGCTCTATTTTGTTAAAAAGTAAACCACACAGTAAAAAGTGCCCATAGTGGTTAACCCCTAACTGACTTTCAAAGCCGTCTTTAGTAAATTGCTGAGTCGCGACCTGCGCAATGGCACCGTTACAAATAAGTGCATCTATGTGTGGCACAGTTTGTAATACCTCGTTGGCTGCATGGCGTACTGATGCAAGCTCTGCTAGGTCCATTTTTATAAAGCTCACATCGGTACTATTGCCAAACTCCTGTTTTAACTTAGCAATAGCTTCATCTGATTTTAAAGTGTTACGATTGAGCATAACTACTTTTGCGCCTTTAGCGAGTAATAGTCGGGTTGCTTCAAAGCCTGCGCCTGTATTTGCTCCCGTTATTAGATAGCATTTACCAACTAAAGAACTGAGTTGGTCGGGAGTCCAGCCAGAAGGGCCAAATGGGTTAGTTGCGCTCATTAGTTAAATTCCTATCAATATAAGTATAAATATGCAGTACAGGGCTATGCGCATTGTTCCACATTGCTTGTTAGGTAATATAACTCTCGCTACTAGGTGTAACTAGGCGATATCCTCTTTAAAATATGCCTATTTGTATCGCTGCATTGAGAATGTGTATTTACGGTGCTAGATTGGATTTATTCTATATTTAAAAGGTATGGGTGAATGAGCAAACACCACATTAAGCAACTTATACAAAATAGCCTGTCTTTTAACGATGTAAACAACGATGAAAATTATACCCAAGGGCTAATAGAAACGGGTATTAAAGGTGTTCAGTTGTTTAAAGTAACGCATGCTATGCGCTGTGCACCTGCGGTATACGAGCCGTGTATTGTTGCTATAGTCAGTGGCGCTAAAGAAGCCATACTTGATGGTAAGCATTTTATATACGATGAAAATAATTATATGTGCTGCCCTATGTCTATGCCGGTAGAAGCGGGTACACCCACGGCTTCACCTGAGAACCCCTTGCTAGGCGTTATTGTATCGCTAGATACAAAAGTGATGACCGAATTATCTATTACCATGGCTGCACAAGGTGTAAAAAAACACGCATCAGGCCCCAAAACGCAAGGGCTTACACTCGCTGCGTGGGATGACTCATTTACCGATTCATTACTACGATTGCTGCAACTTGTAGGCAACCCTGTAGATATTGCGGTTTTAGGTGAAGGGCGACTGCGAGAATTATATTACGCCATATTAAACGGACAGGCAGGTAGTAGTGTGCACCAAGCCTTTGGCGTAGGAAACGACATAGCACGCTCAATTGATTATTTGGCATCTCGATTAGATGAGAGCATAACCATAGACGATATGGCAGCAAAAATTGGCGTAAGTAGGGCAGTTTTGCATCGAAAATTTAAGGATGCGACCAGTATGTCGCCGATTCAATTTGTTAAATCTATGCGCTTAAATACCGCCGCGATGAAAATTGCAGCGGGTATGAACGTAAGTTCGGCGGCCATGTCGGTAGGCTATGTTAGCTCATCACAATTTAGCCGAGAATTTAAACGTATGTATGGGAAATCGCCAAAGCAGTGGAGCCAAGCAAAGGAGTTACCTCAGGAGCTTGTTGAGCAATCGATTGTTCAAACAGTTGATCAAACAACCAGCCTGAGGGATTGATCATGGATAATATAGTCATTTTTAGGGTTGTTGGTGCGGTATTAATTATTTTTGGCATAGTGTTAGCTGCCAACCCTGAGCTGATAAGCAATAAGCCAGTTCCTAATGATATTTTTAAGGCCGTAGAGCGCAGAATTTGGTGGGGGTTATTTATTGGTTTTGGCTTATTACTGCAATTTCATCATCAGCTTGTACCTTGGCAAGCTAGCATAGCGGCAACACTGTCATCGTTACTCGTAGGGCTTTTAATTGCAAGGCTTATTGGCATTATGTTAGATGGCTCGGTAGCAAAACAGTGGCTAAATGTGGGTATTGAATTAGTAATACTCGCGCCTTTAATTTGGTGGTATTTAAAAGTACGCAGCTAGTATCAAGATTGTTAATTTTAGAAACTAAAAGTAATTTTAGTTTCTGTGTTTCTTAAAGGAGCGGTAAAGTGAAACTAATCTGTCGTTTACTTTTACCTATGAACTAAATAATGATGAACCTCGATTACCTAAACTTATTTGTCAGAGTAGCTGCAACTAATAATATATCAAAAGCTGGAGCTGAACTTGGCTTGTCATCGGCTGTAGCAAGTGCTCACCTTAATAAATTAGAAGAGAGTATTGGAGTTCGGCTAATACACAGAACTACACGAAAAGTATCGCTTACTGATGAAGGAAAAGAGTTTCTGCCCCACGCGAAGGATGTGCTTGTTACTGCTGATATCGCGCTAACGTCTGTAAAGAGCGAAAGGGCAAAAATAGCAGGCAAATTGAGAATAACAGCCCCTGTTTCTTTTGGTCATATTCATCTCATTCCTGCGCTAAATAAGTTTATGGATCTTTACCCTGATTTAACCGTAGAGCTTCGCCTTAGCGATACAATAGTAGATATGGTTGAAGGTGGGTTTGACATTGCTATTCGTAACGCAGAGCTTAAAGACTCTACATTAGTCGCAAGGAAGCTCGCAACTGACAACAGAATTATATGTGCATCACCAGATTACCTTAACAAGCATGGTATACCTACCAATCCCGAAGCGCTTTTACAACATAACTGTATTAATTTAATAGGCAATGAGCATTGGCATTTTAAAACGCCTAGTGGGTCAAAGACGGTTAAAACCAAAGGGAGCTTTGCCTCAGATAATGGAGAGGCGGTGCGCAATGCGGGTATTAATGGCATGGGGGTAATCATGTGCTCTACTTGGATTGCCTATGAGCAATTAAAAGCAGGTCAATTAGTACAAATTCTAAGGGATTACCCGTTAGAGTCTCATGCTTCTATATGGGCGGTTTACCCGTCTTCAAAATTAGTGGCCCCAAAGGTGCGGGCATTTATCGACTTTTTTTCAGCCAGCTATGGCAGCCCGCCTTATTGGGATAAAGTATTGGAGAGTCAAAACGGTCAGTGAGCGCTGACCGTTTTGAGTGCATCATTATTTTAAATACACTGTTGATATAGTAAACGGTGCGTCAGCTTGCGTGTTGGCCATGTTTGGTGCATCAAACACTGCATCAAAATTTGTAATATACACGGTGTTGCCTCTAACAATCGCTTCTCCAGGTCCGTCTAACTCATTATTTGTACCGTCGCTGTCTTTATTTTTTGTCAGTAAAGTTGTTTTACCATTTACGTCAATACTATAAGCAGCATTGTCAAATAGGTCAGTAATATATAAAGCCTGAGAGTCTTCACTCCACTGAATACCGTCACTTGCAATCAAGCCTTCACTAAATAGCGTGGTTGATTGTTTAGTGCCATTTTTACTAATGGTGGTTTTATACACCGTCCCTTCTTCCATAATACCGGTATATAAGTTACCAAGCCCATCAACAGCTAAACCATTGGCACCAAAGCCTAGGCTTCCATCTGAGTAAAAGACTTCAAATAAATGTTCGTCAAAATTATCTTTTCCTTTATACGCAGCGATCTGTAATGGATTTTTTGGGTCTAATTCCTCTAAACTTACTTTGTACACACCGCTGGTGGTTGAGCTGCCTTTTTCAGTTGCAAGCACTGTATCTGAGATGAATAAGTCGTTACCGTGCCACGCTATGGCATTAGGAAAAGAAAACCCTTTAGCAACAACATCAACTGTGGTTGCTTTGCCGTTTTGTACATTAACGCGTAATAAACGCGATTCGCCACCAAACCATAATTGCATATCGACTACGTAAATGTTGCCATCTGGCCCCATAGCAATACCCATAGGCGTAACAACTCCGCTGGTTGGTTCAAGATCGCGGGGCTTAAATGTATACCATACTGATACGCGATCGTTTTCATCAATTAGGCCAATCGTTGGCGCTTGGGCATTTTGTATGACCCCTTTTTCGATAAGTGTTTGATTATGTAAATTTGGTGAAGTAAATAAAATATTGTTATTAGCATCAAGTGCAAAGCTGGCAGGAGAATTAAACTGCGCAGGTAAATCTTGTAGTGAATAAGTTTGTTGTGCTGGTGGTGTTTGCGTACAAGCAAAAAGTACACCTGAAATAAGCAGTAAACTTACTATTTTTGTGTATTTATTTAAACTTTTCATAGTATCCCTTTAAATGGCAATGGATGTTTAAAACATGGCCGGTAATCATAATCGATATAAAAACCGGCATTTGGAGCTACTAGTTATTTAGCAAAACCACCCAATGGTTTTAGTAATAGTGGCGAAAGTGCAGCATGCATATCTCGTAACTCTTTAGGTAAGTCACCTAAATGGACCATACGTGTTGGGGTTGCTGCTTTAATCCACTGCTCGGCATGGTCGTTCCAATTTTCAATATGAGTGAAGGATGACTCTAAATCACGAAAGCGCTCATAAACCAATACGTCACCTTCATCAGATAGGTAGTATTGATAGTTTAAAGTGCCAGGCTCTGTTTTAGCTCTTTCTACTTGCGAATTCATTACCGCCTTGAATGCTTCAAGTTGGCCTTCGTTTAGTTTAGCTTCAACAATCCAACCAAAATTTTCGAAGGTTGTGCCATTGTCAGTGTTAATCATGCTTGTTTCATCTACTTCTCGAGCAAAGCCACCTAATGGTTTTAGCCATGTTGGTGATAGCGCAGCGTGACGCTCTCGTACATCATCAGGTAAATCGCCAAGATGAAGCATACGAGTTGGCTCAGCAGCGGCTATCCAGCGCTCAGCATGTGCATCCCAGTTTTCAATGTGTTCGTGTGAAGCGTGTGCATCAGCAAATCGCTCGTAAACTAAAACATCGCCATCATCAGACAAATAGTATTGGTAATTAAGCGTACCTTCTTCAGTCAATGCGCGGTTAACTTGCGAATTCATCACCGCTTTAAAGTTCTCTAATTCGCCTTCTTTAAGTTTTGCCTCAACGATCCAACCAAAATTCTTAAACATAATATTCTCCACAGTATAGGAAGATACATTTCTTCCGAATTAATCTACATTGTCTTGAGTTGACGAAAGAGAAGATAACAAAGTTAATTGGTGTTGATAATGAAGGTAATTAAGAATCACTTCGTAGTTTTTGTTGATAATTTATTTTAATAATAATTGTGATTATTTTAGCGATACTGCGAATAACTAAATAAGAAGGTTAGGTGAGTATTATGGTAAAGCTAAAATGTTTATATTTAACCGTGTACAGGTTTCGTTGAATAGGCCAAAGCGCCGCACTTTATTACTTTTAAAAACAGATGCATTAGCACTTAAACACAATAAAACTGCGATGAAAAAATACGTGATGAGATTAATTTAGATGATGGATTTATGCGTAAATGAACACCAATAAAAAAGCACTGTTTGCTCAAACAATGGAGCAGCATAAAGGCATTATTTATAAAGTTGTAAACTCTTACTGTCAAAACCAACACGACAGGCAAGACTTAGCGCAAGAAATACTCACCACCATGTGGCTTGCTTATGATAATTACGACAAAGACTATAAATTTTCTACGTGGATGTATCGAATAGCACTGAATGTGGCGATTTCATATTACCGCAAAGACAGTAAACGAGAAGATAAAGCCAATGAAAGTGAGCAGTGCATTGTGCACATAGCCGACCTATCAGCGCACAATGATAAAAGCGAAGAGGTTAAGCAGCTTTATGAATTTATAGCAAAGCTCGATAAGTTAAATAAAGCCATAGTATTGCTGTATTTAGAAGGCGAATCCCATCAAAGCATAGCGACGAGTTTAGGCATAAGTAAAACCAACGTCGCTACGCGAATTGGCCGAATTAAAGAAACACTAAAAAATCAATTTGAAAAACAGGGGGCTTAAAATGAATTTAGATAACATTAAAAACACATGGCAGCAGCAAAATAGTGTTAACGAATCGGTCATTACAATAAACCAATCACTGCTGAGCGAAACAAAAGTGAATAACCAAATGAAAGAGCTTAATACTATGAAGTGGGCACGTATTATTGAAAGCGCAGCCTTCTTTTTTATTATTGTTTTATTGGGGCAGTACATTGCAAATAACTTTAGTGTTTCAGCGCCTTCAATATCTGCGTTGATACTGAGTGTATTTTCCATTGCTGGCCTTGCAGGTAATATTGGCCAAATAGTGCATATTGCTAACATTGATTATGCAAAGCCAATTAGCCAACTTCAAAAAGACGTTTACCACCTTTGCTCACATAAATTACAACTAACTAAGTTGTTGCTTATGTCAGTTCCTTTTTATATGGCTTATGTGTTTATTGGCTTTGATGTGCTATTTGAAATTGACTTGTATGCACACCTAGAGCAACACATGGTTTGGATTTACAGCGTGTCATCGCTTCTACTTTTAATAATTACAAGCTGCGTCTTAGCTAAACTAAACTACACAAATATCGCAACTCCTTGGGTTAAACGCACCATTGCATTTATTGTCGGTGAGCGTTTAGTAAATATGGCGCAATTTATAAATAATATAGACTCGACAGACAGCTAAACGATTAGATGCCGGATTACTACAGTGCGACTAGAAGTGGATTAGCTAAGGCTTAATCTGTTAGTTATCAAATACGATAACTTGATTTTTACCAGCAGCCTTAGCTTTATATAATAGTTGGTCTGCGTTTTCATATAACCTTTCAAACTTAGAGAGTTTTGTATCACCTTTATCTACACCCGCACTAATTGTGACTCCTGTTAATTCAGGTGATATGTCATTTAAATTAAGGCTAGCAATGGCTAATACAAGCCTATGTGAAATCTTTTTTACGGTTTCAACATCATTGCTTGGAAAGAAAACTACAAACTCTTCTCCGCCATATCGTCCAACAATATCTTTTTCTCTAGTTTGAACTTTTAAAGCATGAGCGACCCTTTGAAGAACTTTATCACCAGCATTATGTCCAAATCGATCATTAATGAGTTTAAAGTTATCTATATCTGCAATGAGTAAAAAACCACTTTGTTTATCTAAGCGTGAAACTTGTTCATGAAAGCCTTTTCTATTTAACACTTTTGTCAGAGGGTCGATTAACGATTCATTAGTGATTGTTATATTAAGTCGTTTTAATTTTTTAATATGACGAATTGAGAAAAACAAAATGAGAATGAAAAGGCCAAGGTTAATAAACAGAATTATATTTAACCTAATATGATCAGCCGCTTTGCTTTGCCAATCAATTTCGCTTGCAAATGCAAAGCTACTAAATAAAGAAAGACTAAATAGTACTAATTTTAAAATATACATTTTTTGATAAGGTAAAAACACAAATTAGGCAACTTATAAACGAATGTAATAACAGGCCTTGAATGCCAATACTTAAATAGGGTCCAATCATCTTAGCATCAGATACATCTAGCAAAACACCCCATGAAACAACCAAGTATAAAAACCCAATTAAGAGTAATGATAAAGATATTGTTTCAGATTTTAATTTACTGACATACATAGAAAATAAAGCTATGAGAAGTAATGAGCCTAACGAAGATACAATAGTCATCGGCTCAAACCATAAACCAGGGGCCTCAATGAAAGAGTGATTTGCATTAGCTTCCCAAAACTCAGGAAAAGCCAAAACTTTTAGAATATCGACGTGTGAAAATATGAGCAAAAGTTCTTCAAATTTCACTCCTGCAACAGACTCGTTAAAAGCAATAAAGGTGATAAAGCCATTCGAGAGCCATATAAAAAACGCTGAAGTAATGGCTAAAAGCAAATTGTATAATTGTGATTTATTGCTATAGCTTTTCAATTATTAGTCCGTTTTTTCTTTAAACTCACACAAGTCTTCAATAATACAACTGCCGCATTTAGGCTTGCGTGCTACGCAGGTGTAGCGCCCGTGTAGTATTAACCAGTGGTGTACGTCTACTTTAAATTCTTTAGGAACAACCTTTTCAAGTTTTTGCTCAACGGCGACTACATCTTTGCCCATAGCAAATTTGGTGCGGTTTGAAACACGAAAAATATGCGTGTCTACGGCAATGGTTGGCCAGCCGAAAGCTGTGTTGAGCACGACATTTGCGGTTTTTCGGCCAACACCGGGTAGGGCTTCTAGAGCTTCGCGGTTCTCGGGAACAATGCCGTTATGTTGATCAACCAATATTTGGCACATTTTGTACACGTTTGCGGCTTTTGAATTAAACAAGCCAATGGTTTTTATATAATCGCGAAGCGCATCGTGGCCAATATCTAAAATGGCTTGTGGCGTATTAGCAACCGGAAATAATTTACGGGTGGCTTTATTTACCCCTACATCGGTGGCTTGTGCAGAGAGCGTAACGGCTACTAGTAGCTCAAATGGGCTTGAATATTCAAGCTCGGTTTCTGGGTGTGGGTTATCATCGCGTAGGCGCGAGAGTATTTGGTGACGTTTTTCTTTATTCATGCAACTTAAAACGCATTAGCTAATAGCGTTAATGCGTTTTCCCCTTAAGTTAAGCTAGTAACACGTGCGCGTGGGCCTTTTTCGGCTTCTGGCGGCGTTACTTGTTTTGATTTTATTTGTGCGTCAATAACATTTTTTGCTGCTATTAGCAGCCCAAGCCCTAAAAAGGCGCCGGGTGGTAAAATAGCGAGTAAAAACTGGCTATCGAAACTAAATATTTCCAAGCGTAGGCTTTGTGCCCATGGCCCTAGAAGCAAATCGGCTCCATCAAATAATGTACCTTGGCCTATCAGTTCGCGCATTGCACCGAGTACTAACAGTACGGCCATAAAGCCTAAGCCCATCATTAGGCCGTCGAATGCAGACAGGTGAACAGGGTTTTTAGAGGCATATGCCTCTGCACGGCCAATAATGGCGCAGTTAGTTACTATTAGTGGAATAAATATGCCTAATGATTGATACAAGCCAAAGGTGTACGCATTCATAAGTAGCTGAACTATGGTCACAAAGCCTGCAATAATCATGACAAATACCGGAATACGAATGTCTTTAGGCACCCAATTACGCACAACTGAAACAGTAATATTAGAGCCTACTAAAACTAATAAAGTAGCTAACCCTAGGCCGAGCGCGTTGGTTACAGTTGATGTAACAGCTAAAAGCGGGCATAAACCGAGTAGCTGTACTAGCGCGGGGTTATTAGCCCATACGCCTTCTTTGTATAAGGTTTTTAACTCACTCATTGGGTTACCTCTTGGCAAGCATTAGGCTGTTTAAAAATGGCGTCAAAGTTAGTTTTTGCAAATAATACGGCATTTTTTACCGAGCCTACCACGGCGCGAGGGGTAATTGTTGCGCCGGTAAATTGGTCAAACTGGCCACCATCCTTTTTTACCGCCCAACGGGCATCGTCTTCACTTTGAACCGTTAAATCGTTAAATGTAGTGATCCACAGCGACTTTTTAACTTCTACTTTATCGCCTAAGCCGGGCGTCTCTTCGTGCTTAGTAGTACGAACGCCGGCAATGGTGCCATCAGCAAGTACGGCGGTTAATAAGTTAATATCGCCACTGTAACCACTAGGTGTTATGTGTCTTATTACAAGTGCAACAGGTTGCTGATTTTTATAAGCGCGGTAAATAACTTGCTCGGGGTAAGGACCCAGTTGTTCATCGCTCATAATTACGCAATTTGTATTGAGCTGATTATCGTAGCTGCTTGGGTTTAATACCTCTTGTAATTGTGAGGTTAGTTGCAAGCGTTCTTGCTCGGCAATCTTATCGGCGGTAAAGGCATCAATTGAGGCAACTAAGCCTGTTGTTATCAGTGCAAAGGCGGTTAATATCGCGCCATTTTTAGCCATTGATGAAATAATCATTTTACTGCTCCGTGGCCATAAGTGCGTGGTTGGGTGTAGTAATCAATCAGCGGTACGGCAATATTAATTAATAATACACTAAAGGCTACCGCATCAGGGAAGCCACCAAAGGTGCGAATTAAATACACCAACAAGCCAATTAACGCACCATAAATTAAGCGCCCTTTATTGGTGGTTGCAGCCGAAACAGGATCGGTGGCGATAAAAAATGCGCCCATCATGGTTGCGCCACTTAATAAATGAAATACCATACCCGGCTCGGTACCCGGCGCGGCAATATAGCCAATGGCACTGCACAGCGCTAGTGAGCCTATAAAGCTTACTGGAATATGCCAGTTTATAATTTTAGCTTTTAATAGGTATAAACCACCGGCTAAAAAGCTTAGGTTAACCCATAGCCAACCAAGCCCAGCCCATTGAGAAAAAATCGGTTTTTGCATGCTTTCGCTAACAGTTAGACCATGAGCTACATCGGTTTTAACTGTATCAAGCGGGGTGGCCATGGTGAGGCCATCAACGCCGGCACGGACTTGATCAACACTAAAGCCCAGAGCGGTAAAATCAGTAAATATAAGGCGTAATTGGTCAATAAAGCCAATTGGGGCATTAAGTAAATCGGTAACGGGTAACCAAGCGGTCATTTGCACCGGAAACGAGACTAAAAGTAGTACGTATGCGGCCATTGCTGGGTTAAATAAGTTAAACCCAAGCCCACCATAAAGTTGCTTTACAATCACAATGGCAAATAAACAGCCAATAATAATGACCCACCAAGGCGCCAGCGGCGGAATACTCAGTGCTAACAGCACACCAGTAAGCCAAGCACTACCATCACTCAATGCAGGCCAAACAGGGCGTTTACGCATTAACATAATGGCTGCTTCAAATACGCTTACAGCAACAAGTGCCAGTACTAACTGAATAAGTACGCCAGTCCCAAAAAATACCACTTGCGCTATTAGCCCAGGAATACACGCAGCAATTACGGTTAGCATTAATCGCGTTAACGACTTATGGCTATGGTTGTGCGGCGAACTGGCCATGGTTAATTTCATGACTGATCATTTCCTTCTTTTTGTAACTTTTTAGCTTTGGCGCGCGCTATTGCGGCGGCCACGGCGGCTTTTTTCTTCTCTGCTGCAGTTTGCTCAGAGGCCGTTTTCTCAGAGTTTGAACCGCTGCTGGTTTGTGGCTCATTGCTGTGTTCAGGTGCGCTGTGTTCACTTGCTGCTGATTGCTCTGCTTCTTTAGCGGCTTTTTTTGCTTTAGCACGGGCAATAGCAGCAGCTACGGCCGCTTTTTTGTCATCAGCAGGAGAGCGTGTTTGTGAGTTTTCAGGCTCAACTTCACCTGTTTGCTCAGCAGCACTTGGCTCATCTGATTGCTGGGATTGCGCAGCCGCTTTAGCGGCTTTTTTAGCTTTAGCACGCGCAATAGCTGCAGCTACCGCTGCTTTTTTATCATCTGCGGCCGCGGGGGCTTCATCGCTTTGTGGCTCTGCATTTTGCTCAGCTTGCGCCGCTTTTTTAGCTTTAGCACGCGCAATAGCAGCAGCTACCGCAGCTTTTTTGTCATCAGCTGGGGCGGGCGCTTCATCGCTTTGTGGCTCTGCACTTTGCTCAGCTTTCGCCGCTTT
The DNA here is from genome assembly GCF_028599215.1 of Pseudoalteromonas sp. Angola-30. NCBI lineage: Bacteria > Pseudomonadati > Pseudomonadota > Gammaproteobacteria > Alteromonadales > Pseudoalteromonadaceae > Pseudoalteromonas > Pseudoalteromonas sp. Angola-30. The sequence continues at coordinate 100,856 of NZ_JAQREI010000011.1, read as the reverse complement.
TTTAGTTTTAGCACGGGCAATGGCAGCAGCTACCGCAGCTTTTTTGTCATCAGCTGGGGCGGGCGCTTCATCGCTTTGTAGCTCAGCATTTTGCTCAGCTTGCGCCGCTTTTTTCGCTTTAGCACGGGCAATAGCAGCAGCTACCGCTGCTTTTTTATCATCAGCTGGGGCGGTTGCTTCATCGTTTTGTGGCTCTGCACTTTGCTCAGCTTGCGCCGCTTTTTTCGCTTTAGCGCGGGCAATAGCAGCAGCTACGGCTGACTTTTTATCATCAGGTGTTGGTGATGACTCGCCCTCGGCAGCTTTTTGTTCTTTATATTTACGTGCTTTTTCTTTACGTAGTGCACGCTCTTTAGCTACTTCACTGTTATCTGGCTCTAGCTCTTCACCTTGCTGTTTTTTTGCTTTGGCGCGGGCAATTGCAGCGGCTACAGCTGATTTTTCATCGCCATCCGATGATTTGCTCTTAACGCGGGCAAGGGCATCGGCTACTTTTTGTTTTTCATCTGATGTTTTTGCCGCTGGTTTACGTTTATGGCGGTTTTGACGTTCTTGTTGCTCGCGCTCTAGGCGCTCTTTACGGGCGTCAAAACGCTCTTTTGCTCTATCGGCTTTAATTTTTTCGGCTTGCTGCTCTTTTATTTCTACTTTTGCTACGCGGTAATACTGCACCAATGGAATTTCGCTTGGGCATACATACGCACACGCGCCACATTCAATACAATCAAATAAGTTGTGCTCTTGTAATTTGTCGTATTCTTTTGATTTTGCAAACCATTGTAGTTGCTGTGGCAATAACGAAGCAGGGCAGGCATCTGCACAGGCACTACAACGTATACAAGCTTTTTCAGGGCCAGGCTCTGCCAGCTCTTTATGATCGGGGGCTAAAATACAGTTGGTGGTTTTAATTACCCCAATACGCACAGTCGGTAAGGTAAAGCCCATCATCGGCCCGCCCATTACAACGCGCTGCTGGGGTACGGGTGAAAAACCTTGGCAATCAAGCAGGTGCTTAACTTCGGTGCCTAATAGTGCCCATACATTACCTGCATTATGGATGGTGTTACCTGTCACTGTAACAACGCGTTCAATAAGCGGTTTACCTTCGTACACTGCCTGCTGCACAGCAAATAAAGTTCCTGTGTTGTGCACTAAAATACCAATATCGGCAGGAATACCGCCACTGGGTACTTCACGGTTTGTAAGTAATTTAATTAATTGTTTTTCGCCACCCGATGGATAAACAGTAGGCACCGTTTGAATAACAATATTGGCGTTGTGCTCTGCGGCAGTTTTCATAGCCGCTATGGCTTCGGGCTTATTATCTTCAATGCCAACAATACACAGTGTCGGGTTTAAAATTTGTTGCATTAGCTCAATGCCTTGCACTACTTGCTTGGCATGTTCACGCATTAACACATCGTCGGCTGTTATGTATGGTTCGCACTCAACAGCATTAACAATTAAAAACTCAATAGGTTGTTTTATATCGGCTTTTACATAAGTAGGAAAGCCTGCTCCACCCATACCACTTATACCTGCTTGATGAATTATATCGACTAATTCATCGTGGCTAAGCTCACTTGGGTTAGGTGTTGGGGTGAGTTCGCACCATTGATCTTTGCCATCAGGCTCAATAATAATACTTAGCTCAGGTAAAGCCGATGGATGCGCTGAAGGCATAGAAGCAATATCTGTTATGGTGCCAGAGCTGGGCGCATGTACAGGCACAGACCAATTCGCAACGGGGACGGTAAGTGCTTGGCCTTTTAATACCTGTTGGCCTTTTTCTACAATTAATTTACCGTTAGCACCAATGTGCTGTTTAATTGGTACAACTAACTTATCAGGTAGAGGAAGCCTAGCAATACGCGCACTGTTAGAGAGTGTTTTTTGTTGTGGTGGATGCACGCCGCCCGGGAATGCCCAAACAGTGCCTTTTTTAATTTGTTCAAGTAACTTTTCCACTCAAACCTCTAATCTATTTGCGTGACAGGAATAGCATCAAGTTGCCATTTCCAGTTTTGTTTTGTTTCGGCTATAGGCAGCATATCAATGCAATCTACAGGGCAGGGCTCTACACATAAATCGCAGCCGGTACATTCTTCTATTAGTACAGTGTGCATTTGGCGTGTAGCACCGACAATGGCATCCACAGGGCATGCCTGAATACACTTAGTACAGCCTATGCACTCGTCTTCGCGAATATAGGCCACTGTTTTTATCGGCTCTGCTTGTTCGCCACCGGCAAGCGGTTTAGGCTCTACGCCCATTAAATCGGCTAGCTTTTTAACCGTTGCTTCTCCGCCTGGTGGGCATTTATTAATTTCATCCCCGTTGGCAATTGCCTCAGCGTAGGGGCGACAGCCCGGATAGCCACACTGGCCACACTGGGTTTGCGGTAAAATGGTATCTATTTGCTCAACAATTGGGTCGCCTTCTACACGAAAGCGAATAGCTGCAAAGCCTAAAATAAGTCCAAAAACAAGCGCTAGCGAGCCAAGCGCTATCAAGGCATACATTAAGGTCATATTAAAACTTCACTAATCCGGTAAATCCCATAAACGCCATCGACATTAAGCCGGCGGTGATCATGGCTATTGAGGCGCCTTTAAACGGGGTAGGAACATCTGCAGCAGCAAGGCGTTCGCGCAGCGCTGCAAATAATACAAGTACTAATGAAAAGCCAACGGCTGCGCCAAAACCATACACGGCCGATTGTAAAAAGGTGTGATCTTCTTTTATGTTAAGAAGCGCAACACCTAATACCGCACAGTTAGTAGTGATCAGCGGTAAAAATATACCCAGTAAACGGTATAAAGTCGGGCTAGTTTTACGCACAACCATTTCGGTAAATTGCACCACAACGGCAATCACTAAAATAAAGCTCATGGTGCGTAAAAATTCGATATCTAGCGGCGCTAAAATATATTGATTAACTAAATAGCTTGTAACAGAGGCAAGAGTAAGCACAAACGTGGTTGCTAAAGACATACCAATAGCGGTATCAAGCTTGCCTGATACACCCATAAATGGACATAAGCCTAAAAATTGTACTAATACAAAGTTATTAACTAGAACGGTTCCAATCAATAACAAGACATATTCTGTCATGTGTGCCTCGCGCTATTAAAATCCTGTGTATTATCCTTTTTTCTGCCCCGATAAACAACATATGCGAGTCGTTATCAGTTAAATAAACACAGTAAAATAATTAAGCGATCACAAAGCTGTAAAATTTATGTGATTTTAAAGTAAGCGAAAAATTAAACAGCTAAACGCAAAAAAGAGCACATGTGCTCTTTTTTACTTTAATTAAGGAGAGGTGCTAAATATCTTTAGGTTTTTCTATGTAATAACCTTGTACGCCGTCTAGGCAAAGCGTTTCTACTATGTGTTTTTCTTCTTGGCTTTCAACGCCCTCTGCAAACACACTCACACCAATGCGGTGGGCTAAATCAACCATTAGGCGCATAAAGTATTGATTGTTTTTATCATCCTCTAGGCCGCGGGTGTAACTTGCATCCATTTTAATAAAGTCTGGTTTTAAATCACGGAAAAACTTAAACGACGTTAGTCCTACACCAAAGCGTTCAACCGTTACGCGGGCACCTACGCGATGCACCATATCAATAAAACGTTTACTGGCTTTAATATTTTGCTGTAGGCCAAACTCACTTACTTCAAATACTAATTTAGAGGCTATATGCGTATCTTTTAATAAGCGGCGCTCTAACCAAATAACAAATTGATCGTTATGTGCACTTGAGGCGGTTACATTCAGGCCAAAAAACTTTTCAGAGAGGTTACGGCTTTTAATTTTTTCAAGTGATGAGTCAATAATTAAGCGGTCAATTTCTATGGCCATATCGAGTTTTTCAGCCATGGCTAAAAACGAGGCCGTAGGAAGCACTTGGTTATCTTCGGTTTTAAAGCGCACTTGTATCTCTGCATACGCCTTAATGCTTTTACCCAGCGGCATAATATTTTGCATTACTAAGTGAACACGTTTTGATTCAATCACTTCGTTAATCACTTTACGCCAGTTTTGGTTACCAAACCCTGCACTTACATTATTAACTAAATCGGTTTCGCGCTGCACATGCCATGCATTTACTTGCTTAGATTGCGCCATGCTCATTGCGTTATCGACAACCGATAATAGCTCACCCAGCGGTTTGCCTTTTTCGTAGCCCACAATACCTGTGTTAGCCACAGAGCTTAGCTCTTGGTTTTGTTGATATTGAGTAAAGCGCGATTGCAGGTTTTCACCAAAACGCTCTGCTTCTTTAAGTGGGGTATTAGGTAGTACAATGGCAAAGTCTGAGCTATTTAGCCTAAATACTTGGCTGCCGGTGTAAGTGCCGCTTATATGCTTAATTATATCCGCCACACCTTTAACGTAGTCATCACCTTTTTGGTAGCCACGGCTTTGGTTTATAGTTTGCAGCTCACTACAGCGTACAAGCGCTAACGATCCAAACGTACTGCGCTCACTGTTTTCGATGTGTTTTTCGTAATATTCAACAAACATATTACGGTTACCTAATTCGGTAATTACATCTTTATAGGCTTCTTGTTTGATACTTAGGGCAGCGTTTTGAATATCATCATTTTTATTTTTTAAAAAATGCGAAAGGCGATTAAAGCTCGGGACTAAATCTTTACCTAGCTTTTTCATTTTACTGGCATCAAGTGCGGTGTCTAAGTCGTCGCCAATTTGATTTTGGTTAATGTAAATGTCTATTACATCGGCTACGGTCATGCTGATATTTTTATTTAAGCTAAGAAAAATAGACTTCATTAATATGATAGGAATAATCACTAAAAAGGCAGAAATAAATATAACTATAAATAACGAGGTTTGTAGCTGCTGCGCTAAACGTTCAATGTTGAGGGTAAATTCTACTTTTATATCTGCAGCGTCGTTAACGGCAAACTGTGGGCGAACCGAATTAAAGCTAGATTGAATAAATTCAGCAAACATGGGCAGCTGGGTAGGGGAGTTAACTGAAAATACCTCAGCCCCTTGGTAGTCTCTTAGTATAAAGCTTGAAAACGTTTTACCATCGCCAATCGCTTTTTTTATACTTTCAGGCGAAAGCTCATCACTTGTTAAGCTGTTAATGTAACGTGTTACGCTGGTTTGCGCTGAAGTTTGTGCTTCACTTACTGCATTATTAAAGCTTACAGATATGAAGTAGCTTCCAGCCGCAACACATACAAGCCAAGACAGGATTTGTATAAAAATAAGTTTTTTAAAGCCAGCCATGTTATCAATCTTTTAATAGTTCAAAAGGAAAGGAATCAGGTCCTTGATCATTCAACTAATAGCAACACATTAGAATAGATATTATGTTTTAGTTATAAAGCAGAAGAGTAGTGGAAAATTACTGAAATGTCTATGAAATTCTTATGATTGGCTCCCCCTCCCCGACTCGAACGGGGGACCTGCGGATTAACAGTCCGTCGCTCTAACCAACTGAGCTAAGGGGGAACAAATAGAGATGTCATTTTATGATTTGGCTCCCCCTCCCCGACTCGAACGGGGGACCTGCGGATTAACAGTCCGTCGCTCTAACCAACTGAGCTAAGGGGGAACTACATCATAAACATAAACTTGGCTCCCCCTCCCCGACTCGAACGGGGGACCTGCGGATTAACAGTCCGTCGCTCTAACCAACTGAGCTAAGGGGGAATCGTTTATGATTGAAAAACTTGGCTCCCCCTCCCCGACTCGAACGGGGGACCTGCGGATTAACAGTCCGTCGCTCTAACCAACTGAGCTAAGGGGGAAGCGTCATGCCTTTCAACGGGGCGAAATATTAATGATGGAGCCGCAAAGTGTCAACATATAAAAGTCATAAATTTAAAAAAGAAGTTTATTCGTTGTTTTTATGTTCGATCTGCGCATTTTATAACTCTATTTATGCAAAACACGGCGGTAAATCTCTATTTAGACTCACACCAATGTGAAAAAAACATCGCCGATAAAATAGCCATTGTTTAATTTATGTGTAAAAAATACCGCTGAGACAAAATTTATCGCGGCAAATCAGTAAATTTGTATTTAACCTGGTTGTCATAAAACCGAGTATAAATTTAGCTAGCAGATCTTTTTAAAAAATCCAGTAGGGTAGTTTTTTCGTATTACGGTATTTAAGAGGGGTTAAACTAATAAAGCCGTGGCTGAAAACTTTATTTTAAAAAGCTGTACAAAAACAAAACAATCAATAAGTTGCTAAATATTTGCGTTAACTAATTAAGTCACTTATAGCTGTATTAGGCACAAAGATTTGGCTTAGCTTAATTTTTTGTTTGCAAGCATCGATAAGTTTTTAACTTTAACTTTGAGCAAAGGTTGGACCTGAGCTGAATTTTAGCCAGCGCGCAAGCCTTTATAAATGCGGGCTCAGCTGAGTTATCCACGGTTTCTGTGGATAACTCTGTTTATGAAACTTTAAGAACACTGTCCCGACCAGAGTTTTAGGGCGCTACAACGATTTCAAGCTTTTAAAACGATTTTTTTATTACTATAAAAAACATAGGGTTATAAATGCATGCCGAATTACCATGCAACGATGAGTAAATTAATTCGTTACGATAAAGATTAATACCGCGCTGTGTAAAAATTCAGCGAATTTGCAGGGTTAAATGTTAAAAAAGTAATAAAAATGTTCACTTATTGTTTTTTGGCGCTCTAAGGGCGTATTTGTGCACAAATGCTTAAAAATTCAACTTTAGCTATTTTTTTAATTGTTGCTTTATTATTAGTATGAAATCCATTGATAAATCCGTGGCTTGAATTGCTATGATGCTTTAAAATGGCTCGCTCAGTAAAAGAGGCTTATTTATTCCATGCGCGAAACTTCACATTCTCAATCACGCCCAGATTTACTTAACGATCCCATCTTGCCTACATTGAAAAAAATGACCATCCCGATGATATTTGGCATGGTCACGCTAATGATGTTCAATATAGTCGATACATTTTTTATCAGTATGTTGGGCACAGAGCCCCTTGCGGCGGTAAGCTTTACGTTTCCGGTAACCTTTACGGTAATAAGCCTAGCCATAGGTTTAGGTATTGGTACATCTGCGGTAATAGCGAAAGCCTTAGGCTGTAATAAAATAGAAGAGGCGCGTTTTGATGCCAGTGTGTCGCTTATTGTGGCGCTACTATTAGTTATTTTACTTTCGTTTGTTGGATATTTACTAATCGACCCAATATTCACTTTATTAGGGGCCGGACAATTAGTGCTGCCACTTATTCATGAATATATGAATATTTGGTTTATTGGCAGCGTATTTTTAATTACCCCCATGATAGGTAATTCGGTATTACGAGCCAGTGGCGATACTAAAACACCCAGTATAGTAATGGGTGGGGCAGGGCTGATTAATGCCATACTCGATCCTATTTTGATATTTGGCTGGGGCCCAGTACCGGCATTAGGCATTCAAGGGGCCGCTATTGCCAGTGTTATTGCCTGGGGCGTAGCGGTTATCATTATTTTATATGTGCTGGGTGTTAAAAAGCGGCTATTAAGCTTAAAAGCCGGTAATCAAACTGCGGCCAGTGCAATTAAAAAAGTACTTAAAATAGGTTTACCCGCAGCGGGGGCTAACATGCTTACCCCAGTAGCAATGGCAGTGATGACCGCACTCGTTGCCAATCATGGGCCCGAAGCGGTTGCCGCTTTTGGTGTGGGCAGCCGTATTGAATCAATTGCCAGTATTTTAGTGCTGGCCTTATCGATGACATTGCCTCCTTTTGTTAGCCAAAACTTTGGGGCGGGTAAATTAGGCCGCGTAAAAGAGGCGTACATTGGTACGCTTAAATTTGTGATGATATGGCAATTTGCTATTTATATTTTACTCATTGCGCTGTCAGGGGTAATAAGCCAATTATTTGGTAAAGAACAAGCTGTAATCGATGTTATTAAGCTCTTTATATACACCATACCGCTAAGTTATGGTTTTCAAGGGGTGATCATTTTATCAAATTCATCGTTTAATGCTTTACACAAACCTATGAATGCATTGTTTTTAAGTATTATTCGTTTGTTTGTTTTTTACCTGCCTTTTGCTTATGTAGGCAGTATGCTAGGTGGCTTGATTGGTTTATTTATTGGCGCTGCAATCGGTAATGTATTCACAGGGTTAGTCGCGTACAAATGGTTTGTAAAAGAGCTAGATGCAATATGCAGTAACACGGTAACGGAGTAAATGAATGAGTGATCACTTTGAGCTAAAGTCACAATTTAAACCCGCGGGCGATCAACCCACAGCGATTAAACAGCTTGAAGAAGGCTTAGAAGCCGGGCTTGCGCATCAAACCTTACTCGGTGCCACAGGTACAGGTAAAACATTTACCATGGCCAATATTATTAGCGATTTAAATCGCCCAACAATAATAATGGCGCATAATAAAACACTAGCCGCGCAGTTGTATGGAGAAATGAAAGAGTTTTTTCCTAATAATGCAGTTGAGTATTTTGTATCTTACTACGATTACTACCAGCCAGAAGCCTACGTGGTTGCCAGCGATACGTTTATAGAAAAAGACGCCTCTATTAATGAGCACATAGAGCAAATGCGTTTAAGTGCTACTAAGGCATTGCTTGAGCGCCGCGATACCATAATAGTGGCCTCTGTGTCGGCTATTTATGGTTTGGGCGACCCCGACTCATACATGAAAATGATGCTGCTTTTAAAAGTAGGCGAACAGGTTGACCAACGCGATATGCTGCGCCGTTTAGCTGAGCTGCAATATACCCGTAACGACATTGACTTTAGCCGTGGTACTTACCGTGTACGTGGCGAAGTTGTTGATATATTTCCTGCCGAGTCAGACACCTATGCAGTACGCGTAGAAATGTTTGATGACGAAATAGAGCGCCTTAGTATTTTTGATCCTCTTACCGGTGCGGTAGAAAAACACATAGTTCGTGCCACTATTTACCCTAAAACGCACTATGTAACGCCACGCGAAAAAATTCTTGATGCCATAGAAAAAATAAAAGCCGAGCTTAAAGAACGCAGAGCGCAATTATTAAGTGCCAATAAATTAGTAGAAGAGCAGCGCATAGCGCAGCGTACACAATACGACATAGAAATGATGACCGAGCTTGGTTATTGCTCGGGCATAGAAAACTACAGCCGTTATTTGTCGGGGCGTACACCGGGCGATCCACCACCAACATTACTCGATTATCTTCCTGATGATGCATTGATGATCATCGATGAATCGCACGTAACTGTATCGCAAATAGGTGCCATGTATAAAGGCGATAGAAGCCGTAAAGAAAACCTAGTTGAATATGGCTTTAGAATGCCATCGGCGATGGATAACCGCCCATTGCGCTTTGAAGAATTTGAAGCCATAGCACCGCAAACGATTTATGTATCGGCAACGCCGGGTGATTTTGAGTTAGAGCGCAGCGCAGGCGAAGTAGCAGAGCAAGTTATACGCCCAACAGGCCTGTTAGACCCAGAAATAGAAATACGCCCAGTAGGCACTCAAGTAGATGATTTACTTTCAGAAATTTATAAATGTGTAGAAAAAGGTGAGCGAGTACTGGTAACTACGCTTACCAAGCGCATGTCGGAAGATTTAACCGATTACTTAAGCGAGCACAACGTAAAAGTGCGCTACCTGCACTCAGACATAGACACCGTAGAGCGCGTTGAAATAATTCGTGATTTACGCGCCGGTGTGTTTGATGTGTTAGTAGGTATTAACTTATTAAGAGAAGGCCTAGATATGCCAGAAGTGGCGCTAGTTGCCATTTTAGATGCAGATAAAGAAGGCTTTTTACGCTCGGCACGTTCGCTTATTCAAACTATTGGCCGTGCTGCACGTCACCTTGATGGGCGCGCCATTTTATACGCCGACAAAGTAACTAAATCGATGGAAAAAGCGATTAGTGAAACGCAGCGCCGTCGTGAAAAACAGCATGCCTACAACATAGAGCACGGCATTGAGCCGCAAGCCTTGGTTAAAAAGATCACCGATATTATGGATGTGGGCGAAGAAGCCGCACCACAAGATAACCTTAAGCTGGTACGTAAAGAGTCTAAAAAAATACTCAGTGCGAAAGAAATTGCCACACAAATTAAACAGCTTGAAAGCAAAATGCATGCTTATGCCAGCGATCTTGAATTTGAAAAAGCCGCGTCTGTACGCGACGAAATACACGAACTACAACAACAGTTGATTAACTAAATGACACCCGATTTTTCGCCCCTAATAAGCGCGCTTGAAGATGCGCCATTACTACAAAACGAACTATGCCGCGTATTTCATGGCCGCGGCCATAGCGTGGCATCGCTAAGCCATATTAATTTAGACTTTTATCCGCCAAGCTTGTTTTTAATTTCGTACGATGAAATTGACGAAGCCACGTTAAATACACTGACCAGCACCCTTTGGGGGTGGGCGCAGCAGCATCACCCTGAATTAATATCTGCATTGGTGTATCAACAGCGCGCGGGTGTACAAAGCAGTAATCGTTTAGTGCATGGTAATCTTCCCTCGCCACATGTGGTAAAAGAAAACGGCATTGGTTTTTTAGTGGATTTAACAAGCCGCCAAAACACCGGGATATTCCCCGATATGCGAAGTGGCCGTGAGTTTGTCTCTGCCAATAGTAAACATGCAAAAGTACTTAATTTGTTTTCATACACGTGTGGTTTTTCGCTTGCGGCAATGCAAGGCGGGGCCGATCATGTTATGAACATGGATATGAGCAAAGGCGTACTTAAAGTAGGTAAGCAAAACCACCAACTTAATGGTTTTGAGCGCGGAGTGAGTTTTTTACCGCACGATATTTTAAAGTCGTTTGGTAAATTAAAAAAAGCAGCACCGTTTGATTTAATTATTGTAGACCCACCAAGCTTTCAAAAGGGCAGCTTTATTCTAACTAAAGATTACCAAAAGGTGCTGCGCAGATTGCCCGAACTACTGTGCGATACCACACAGCTTTTATTATGCGCTAATAGCCCAGAGCTTAGCGAAGATGCGTTTAAAGCTTTAATAAACGAGCACACCCAAGGAGCAATAGAATTTGTTGAGCGCCTTGCACCAACGGCCCGTTTTGTAGAAGTAGACAGCAATAAAAGCTTAAAAGCGTTAGTGTATAAAACGGCGCATACCGCAACTTATACCAACTCGCAATAATACTTAATCATTTTAAGGGGCTAAACGTGTCGCTATCTGTGTTAAAAAACTCTCATTTAGAACAACTAAATAGCGAATTTTTTGCCTAGCTATCAACACGTTTTTCCAGCCTCAAAATAGATCACTTAATTAAGCTAATTGGTATTAAATGAAACTGAGTAAGCGTTTAAACGCAATTAATGCGTTAATTACTAACCCCGTTGATGTTATTTGGGATTGCTGCTGCGATCATGGTTACTTAGGCATTGCACTATTAAAGCGCCGCGCTGCAAAACAGGTTAATTTTGTCGATGTGGTAGATAAAATAATGGCCGAGCTGAGCGAGCACCTTACAAATATTAGCCAAACACTGCCAAGTAATGCGCAATATAAAGTACATTGCCAAGATGTAAGAGAAATAAAGCTCGTTCCAAATGCGTTAAATACTGTAGTTATTGCAGGTGTTGGCGGCGAGCTGTTACTAAAACTTGTTACTGGCATTATTAAAAACAATTGCGTGGCATCTGTAGCAAGCACCCGCTTTATAGTTTGCCCTATACACCATACTTATCATTTGCGCAGTGGTTTAGCCAAATTAGGCTTTGGCCTTGAAAGCGAGCAATTAATCACTGAAAACAACCGCTATTATGAGCTTATAGAGGTAAGTCAACGTAGCACAGCGTTGCTCACATCTACCGGTAACAGCATGTGGGATTTAAATAATGCATCGCACAAGCAATACCTTAAACAGTTACTCACTCATTATAATAAAATGCTTAATAAAGATGAGCTTTATTATCAAAAAGTTATAACAGATTATAAAAAGCTCAGCGACGCTTAAAAATGGCTTATTTAGCGCTAATAGTGTGATCTAATGCAAGGCGCAAAAACGTAACATTAACATAGATTATATCGCCTTGAGCGAGTTTATTTGGTTTATGTATGTCAGATAAAAAAAGTCGCATTGAGCCGCTGCTCAGTGCAGAGCAAAAATGGCAAAACAGTTACGAGCAGCCAATTTCGTATGCTCCATTAGTGCAACTTGCTAATAACAGCTGGATAGTTCCACAGCACTTTTTACGCTATAAACACACCTTACAAAGCGTTAATCAAGTACTAGAAAATATTAATTTTTCAGCGCACTTTAGAGTGCTTGCTGCACAAAAAGATCAGCAACTTTATTTACAAGTTGCCGTACTCAGCCCCGATAATTACAAAACCAGTAGTTACGCGGGTGAGGGCACAGCAAAAAAATTACTGTTTGGCAGGCGCTGGATAGTAGAGGAAAACTTACCAACCTCCGAGCTTATTCAAACAGCGTTTTTAGCGCTTAAAATAGCGCGAGAGCATGAAGTAAGAGAGCTGTTTCAACTTACTCACAGCAATAATACCACCAGCACGCCATTTAATAATCATCATGATTTACCGGTTATGGCACAAAATGCAGAGCTTGTTATTACACACGCGGCGCAGGGCAATGAGCAACATTGCACAATTGAGCAGCTATTAAAACGGGTAGTATTTGCAGGTGCTAAGGTATCGCTAAGTGCTATGCAGCAACTAAGCTCGCAGCAGTGGTTATACATCTTAAAATTACATTGCGACACTTGTCAGCTTACAGAATTTAATAATAAAACCTTTGCATTTTTAACCAGTGATAGCAGCGCAAATAGCTTTTTACATGGCTTTATTAATGCCCTGGTTGATATTAGTAATGAGTATGTGAGTGAGCAATTTAAATACCAAGGGTTTTCCCGATTTAGTAAACACAATTGCATAGAAAAAATAGGTGCACTTAGTGTGGCAATGCGCTCGCCAAAAGTGTTGGGGCTGTGCTCACTTGGCAAGCAACATGCTAATAAGCTTAATTTTGAAATTGATAGTTCGCGTGCGCCACAAGGTTGCGGCCAAGCTATAGATGGGTTTTTAGCTGCCCACGGTATAGAGCAGCCAGAAAATGCACATTTATATCGTTTTTAAAGGCGGTTAATTTCTTCTTTTGTGGTGTAGCTTGAGTCTGTCACTATGGCCTCAAGCGTTTGCACGCGCTCTTTTAAAGCAACTACTTGCGCACTTACCTCGGCCAGTTGTTTATTTGCATCTTGGTTGCTATCTTGCATTTTGTGTTTAAATTCAAGGTGCTTTTTGTACATATCGTAAATAACTCCAGAGCCAACCGATATAAGCACAATAAGTACTATCATTGTAGTGCCTGACATAACCACTTCCTTTTTATAGTTTTAACTGTTGCATAAAGTATAACCATATTTACCAGCGGTTAAACCTGACAATTGTAACTTTATTTGTCGATTGCAGCGTGGAGTTGTGTTCATCATTGATACACCTGCGTTATTGTTTAATAACTAATGGCGTAATTAATAAGTCTATTTGAGATTAAACCGTGTGACTTTAAAGCCAACATTTTTATTGTGTTGCTTTGATCAGCAGTTTTAACGCGCTCTATGCCAGCGTTAACCTTGTATTTAATTGTGTATTAATGCAAACGGGTATAGTGTTTACAGACTTATAGAACTTTATTTTATAATCAATACAGTGAGTTGCTATGTTAAATAATAAAATACCTCCGGTTATTGTCGTGCTCGTTTTTGCAGGCATTATGGCGTTAATAGCGCATTACAGTGTGATTGATTTTACAGCGTTTATTGCCTACTTAGCAGCAAGCTTAGTCATTATAGGGTGCGCATTTTGTATAGCCGCAGTGGTAAGCTTTAAACTTGCACGCACCACAGTTAATCCAAATAAGCCCGAGCAAGCATCAAAGTTGGTAACCAGTGGTGTATATAAAATTTCACGTAATCCTATGTATGTAGGCTTTGCGTTTATTTTAGCTGGCTGGGGTATTTGGCTTAGTTCGCTGTGGGCACTTTTATGTGTTGCTGGGTTTATTGCTTATTTAACGTTTTTTCAAATAATTCCTGAGGAGCGGGCGCTTAGCAAATTATTTGGCCAAGAATTCACAGAGTATAAAAACAAAGTAAAACGCTGGTTGTAATTTACAAGCAAATACAAAAAAGGCTATCGAGATGATAGCCTTTTTGCGTTCAGCGCTAATAAATTAACCGTGCTTTCACTGAAAACCCCGTAACTAGCGGTTATTCGTACTCGATTGGATCAGTGACGTTATTAAGCGAAAATGCCTCTAAACGTTCTTGGCAGGCGCCACATTTACCACAGGCTTTTTCGCGTCCGTTATAACAAGTCCATGTTTGGCTGTAGTCTAAGCCCATTTTTATGCCATCGGTTAAAATATCAATTTTTGTGTTATTTAGGTATGGGCTAAAAATTTCTACAGCGTCGTAATTAGCAATACGACATACATCATCCATTTTTTGCACAAATTCAGGACGGCAATCAGGGTAAATAGCATGATCCCCCGAATGCGCGCCATAATATACTTTGCTCGCTTTTAAAGACACAGCGTAACCAACCGCGAGCGAAAGCAAAATCATATTACGATTAGGCACTATGGTGCTTTTCATGCTTTCTTCTTCGTAATGACCTTCTGGTACATCAATATCATCAGTCAGTGATGAGCCACCAATAAGCTGGTTAATAGCTGATATATCTACAATTTTATGCGGAACATTAAGTTTTTCACACACGTTTGCAGCCACTTCAAGCTCTTTAACATGACGCTGACCATAGTCAAATGAAAGGGCATAAACATCATGGCCTTGTTGTAAGGCTTTATTTAATACGGTAAACGAATCCATACCGCCGGAATAAATAACAACTACTTTTTGCGTCATATCTGGATTGCTCTTTAGTTTTAATAGAGGTTTATATCAGGGCGCGATATACTACACGGCCGCAGCTTAAATAACAATTTTTGGGCAGCGCTTTTTCGACTTTTATAGTAGCAATTTTGCAGCTAGGCAGTAAGTGAGATCTCTTTTGTACAAAATTAATGAAGTGTTTGAAACCATCCAAGGTGAAGCAAGTTTTACCGGCACACCCTCAATATTTTTGCGTTTGCAAGGCTGCCCAGTGGGCTGCGCATGGTGTGATACTAAACAAACTTGGGAAGTCGATAACGTGTACAAAGTATCGCTTGATGAAACGGTAGAAAAAAAAGCCGATTCAGATCATTGGGCCGATGCCAGCGCCGAGCAAGTACTTGAGCTGTTTAAATCGCGTGGCTATACAGCAAAGCATGTTGTAATTACCGGCGGCGAACCGTGTATGTACGATTTAAACCCAGTGTGTAAGCTATTGCACGATAACGGCTTTACGACACAAATAGAAACCAGCGGCACCTTTGAAATACTTGCCCCTGAGCAAACCTGGGTTACCGTATCGCCTAAAATTAACATGCGTGGCGGCTACGAAGTACTTACCAGCGCCATGAAGCGCGCCAACGAGATAAAGCACCCAGTAGCGATGCAAAAGCACGTAGATGAGCTTGAAGCGCTATTTGCCAAAACAGGTGTTAACCCGAAGCTTGTATACTTACAGCCAATCAGCCAAAAAGTGTCAGCCACCAAATTAGCCATCGACACCTGTATTGCCAAAAACTGGCGCTTATCAGTGCAGGTACATAAGTATTTAGGGATTAGCTAAAGCGCAAGGGCAGCTGTAAGTGCTTAGCTGTAAGCGATAAGCTGCTCGGCGTTAAGTTATATTACGTAGATACAAGGTTGGGTTGAGTGAAACGAAACCCAACACCATAACCCCATTACTCACTCTTTATATAAACCACCACACCAGCTTATTTAAACGCGTAGGTCGGATAAGCAAAGCGCCATCCGACACAGTAACTTATTTAAGTTTCGGCGAATATCAATAGCTAATTAATTTATGATGTATGAAGCCAAAATTTGACCCCTCAGGTTCTCTAGTAGGTTGGGTTGAGTGTAACGAAACCCAACACCATAACCCCATTACTCACTCTTTATATAAACCACCACACCAGCTTATTTAAACGCGTAGGTCGGATAAGCGAAGCGCCATCCGACGCAGTAACTTATTTAAGTTTCGGCGAATATAAATGGCTAATTAATTTATGATGTATGAAGTCAAGATTTGACCCCTCAGGTTCTCTAGTAGGTTGGGTTGAGTGAAACGAAACCCAACACCACAACTCCATTACTCACTCTATATATCAAGTACCACACCAGCTTATTTAAACGCGTAGGTCGGATAAGCAAAGCGCCATCCGACACCGTAACTTATTTAAGTTTCGGCGAATATCAATAGCTAATTAATTTATGATGTATGAAGTCAAGATTTGACCCTTCTGGTTCTGACCCTTCTGGTTCTCTAGTAGGTTGGGTTGAGTGTAACGAAACCCAACACCACAACTCCATTACTCACTCTTTATATAAACCACCACACCAGCTTATTAAAACGCGTAGGTCGGATAAGCGAAGCGCCATCCGAAAAGGCTAATTAATTTTTTCCCCGCAGTGATAGCATTTATTTTTTGGCAGGCGATAGCTAGTAGCTGATTGCATTACCTGGTTTTTCTTACAATTTGGGCAAAAGTAATTAATAACATTCACAATTAGCGCGATTGCAAAAATAAAACTGCCAATATAAAACGGGTTTGTATAAAACTGGCTACTCGCTGGTAAAAACATAAAGCCAATAACACATATAATCAATGCGACTAAATACACTCTAAACTTGATTGCCTTACTCGAAATAAAATTCTCCTTTTTTATCTTTTTTCAAATAGATTGGTATTTAGCCACTTAATTTTAAACAGAGAACTCTTATAAAACTACCAGCCCCATTATTTTCAAATGCTTTTAAGAGTGGGTTTGTATTGCTATACATTTATCAAGTACAGCTAATCTGTGATACGGTCTGTAGTTAATTTAATAAAAGGATTTAGATATGGAACTTCTTAGTTCAATACTCGCATTTGTAGTTTTAATCATTTGTTTTAGCTGGTACAGCACGGTTAAAAACCTAAAGCAGCAATCTAAAAAAAATATAGATTCATTGAATGACAAGCTTGATGTGTCAAGAGCAGAAATTAAGAACACATCAATTAAAAATAAAGAGTTACTTGATAAATACAGCCCAATTATTCAAGTAGAAAACTATATTAAAGACCTTCTAGAAAAAGCTGAGTTGGAAGCAAAGACTATAAAACAAAATGCAATGGATTTAGCGAATGACATTGAACTAGAAGCTGTTACTACAAGAGAAACCCTGAAAGGGTATAAAGCCGAAGGGAATCAAAAGCTTAAAGAAGCAAAAGAAAAAGCTGAGAAAATTCGCTTTGAGGCTAATCAAGAGGCAGATCGAATTACATCATTTGCAGTTCAGCAAGCTAAAGAAATTGCTGGTGATGCTTACGAGGCTAAAGAAAAAGCAGATATCTATGAACAAGCAATTAAAGCTATGCGAAATACTATCGATGGCTATAAAGACGACTACATAATACCAAATCACTCAGTTTTAGATGATTTAGCTGATGAATTTAGCCATAAAGAGGCTGGAGTCGAGTTAAAATTAATACGTCAAAACATCCGCCAAATGGTTAAAGATGGTTTTGCAGGCGATTGCGATTATGTCGAGCACCATAGAAAAACATACGCAATACATTTTGTGGTTGATGCTTTTAACGGCAAAGTAGATAGTGCATTATCCAAAGTAAAACACGACAATTTTGGGAAGATAAACCAAGAAATTTTAGATGCTTTTGCATTAGTAAATCACAATGGCGTACCGTTTCGTAGTGCGCGGATTAATGAAAAGTATTTAAACGCTCGTTTAACAGAGCTGAAGTGGGCAGTCGCGGTCAGTGAACTTAAAAGAATTGAGCGAGAAGAACAAGCTGAAATTCGGGCACAGATACGTGAAGAGGAAAAAGCGCTACGAGATATCGAAAAAGCAAGAAAAGAAGCTGAGAAGGAAGAACGATTAATTCAAAAAGCGCTAAAAAAAGTCAGGGAAGAGCTTTTAGCTGCTAATGATGAACAAAAAGCTGACTATGAAGCCAAGTTGTTTGATTTAGAAAATCAATTAAAAGAAGCTGAGGATAAAGGACAAAGAGCTATTTCTATGGCACAACAAACTAGACGTGGTCATGTTTATGTCATCAGTAACATTGGTAGTTTTGGTGAAGAAGTATTTAAAATAGGTATGACTCGAAGGTTAGAACCAATGGACCGTGTTAAAGAGCTTGGAGATGCATCTGTCCCGTTTTCTTTTGATGTTCATGCAATGATATTTAGTGAGGACGCACCAACTTTGGAAAAAGAACTTCATCGTCGTTTCAACTTATGCTCAGTTAATAAGATTAACTCAAGAAAAGAGTTTTTTAAAACAACGATATCTGAAGTGAAACAAGCTGTAGAAGTGAGTGGTATTTTAGATGTTCATTGGACGCTGAAAGCAGAAGCTGCTGAATATCGAGAAAGCCTATCCATAGAGAAAAGCATGCGAGAAAGCGCAATTGCATAATTACAGCCAATAATTCATATAGTGTTGATTCAAATAACACTATATGAATTAAATACTCCTTCCAACCACCATCACAAAACGTAATCATTAATATCATATTTGATAATTTTTTGTCCTTACTACATTCATTTATCATGGCTAATTAATTCCTTTAATTACATTTAACGCCTTTGCCGTTAAGGAACATGCCATGAGTAAAAAAGAGCTAAATCGAAGAGACTTTATGAAGTTATCGGCTGCTGGGTTGGGTGCGGCGGCGCTGCCTATGCTGTTTACAAGTTTAAATGCTAATGCCAACCTGCAAGCAGCTGATAAAGGCGAGCAAGCAAATGGCTTAGCTGATTCGCCAATGCCTTATCCGCGCACGTTTTCGCATATTGGTGTGTCAGTGCCAAGCCTAGAAAAAGCCGTTAAGTTTTATACTGAAGTGCTGGGCTGGTATTTAATTATGAAACCCACACAAATAACAGAAGATAAATCACCGATTGGTGAAATGTGTACTGATGTATTTGGTGCTGGGTGGGGCAGTTTTAAAATAGCCCATTTATCAACAGGGGATAGGGTGGGGGTTGAGCTATTTGAATTTAAAAATCAGCAAAACCCAAAAAATAATTTTGAGTATTGGAAAACGGGAATATTTCATTTATGCGTACAAGACCCTGATGTAGAAGGACTCGCTGATAAAATAGTGGCCGCGGGCGGAAAAAAGCGTATGAAAGCGCCGCGCTATTATTACCCAGAGGGAAAACCATACCGCATGATTTACATGGAAGACCCGTTTGGCAATATTTTAGAAATTTATAGCCACAGTTACGAGCTTATATATTCAAGTGGCGCTTATGGTTAATTAATTATGTAACGAGTCACTGTGCTTCACTGTACTTCATTGAATAAACGCTAATAAAAAAGCGTTGCCCTAGAGCAACGCTTTTGTATATTTTTTACAGCTTACAGCTTACAGCTTACAGCTTACAGCTTACAGCTTACAGCTTACAGCTTACAGCTTACAGCTTACAGCTTACAGCTTATTCCGCCGCTAAGTAATCTAAAACCACTTGGTGGTGATCTTTGGTTTTAAACTTATCAAATAAGTGTTTAATTTTACCGTCTTGGCCTACTAAAAATGTAAGGCGGTGAATACCATCGTATTCTTTACCCATAAACTTTTTGTAGCCCCATACGCCAAATGCTTCAGCAATGGCGTGATCTTCATCGGCGAGTAAATCAAAGTTAAGCTCTTTTTTAGTTTCAAAGTTTTTAAGGCGCTTAATAGGATCTGGGCTAATACCTACAACGCGGGTGTTAAATTGAGCAAGCTGCGCTTGTTGGTCACGTAAGTTTTCGGCTTGAACCGTACAACCCGGTGTAGAGGCTTTAGGGTAAAAGTACACCAGTACTTGTTGCTCTTTTAACAGCTCACTTAGGGTGACTGTTTCGTCGTTTTGATTTTGTAAGCTAAATTCTGGTGCTGTATCACCGGCTTGTAATGGACTAATTTTGTTCATGCTGTGCTCCTTAGCGAATACGTTTAAAAATATAATCTACGTTAAGACTGTGCGAAAGGTTTTCAAAGGTCACTTTAAATTGGTCTATATCAACCTCTACTGGGATATTAAACTCAATTTCGCAGCGCATTTTAGTGTCGGTTTCTTCATCGTAAGTGTCTGACTTTAATGAGCAGATACTAATGTGGTGATCGGCAAAAAAACGCGTTACTTTACTCAGTGTACCTGGGGTGTCTATCCCTGTGTATTCAAGGGTATAGCCTGCGCAAAATTCACTTTCGGTGTGGCGAGTGGTGCTGCGCTTCATCATGGTGAGTAGGCCTAGCTCCATGCCTTTAGTAGGCAAGGTGTGCTCTATGCGGCTAATGGCCGACATATCGCCGCTTAGCAGCATGGTAAAGGTAAATTCGCTGCCTAAAATAGCTATTCGGCTATCTATAATGTTGCAATGACAATCACTTACAAGCTGTGTAAGTTCGCTTACAATTCCCGGTCTATCTTCGCCAATAGCGGTTAAAACAATTTGATGATTTGAAAATGCAGTCATGAAGTTTAATACCTACGTTTTTTGAAATATAACAACCGAGTTGGTATAGCCCGCTGCGCATACACTACGTTGCACGGCGGCGAAGTTTAACACAAAAAGCACCCTAAACTACATAGGCGCTTAATTAAAGGCGCTTTAAAGCGTTGTGTTCCTTGTTTTTACTGGCACAGGAAAGTACCATAGCTAAAATTTGTCTTTTTGTTGTGATTGATTTTATAACACTTAGGTGTGAACTTTATTGCAATTAGACAGCCAAATAATAAATGTAAAGTTAATGTTGATTTTACACTGAACCAAATTCGGTATTACCCACTCATATACGTGTAAAACAATTAAAGGGTATGCTAAGGAGAAATATCTGTGCAGTATTGGATCCCAAAAGCACTTGCAGTGAGTGTATTGGTAAGTTTATCAGGGTGTAATGTTTTTATTAATGAAGCGCACAACGAACGCAATTATCGTACGCATGAAGGTGTTAAAACCCCGCCATCGTTATCTCAACCAGCGCAAGATCCGGTTTATAAAATGGATGTGGGCCAATACGATAACAACCCTGAGGCAACAAACTATCGTCCACCAGCACAGGTTTTAACTGTTGCTAAAGGTAGCTGGGTAGAAGAGGGCGATAAACAAGCGCGTATTTACTTTGATAAAAACGATGGCATTGTTGATTTAGATGAATTTGTTTGGGACTCAATTAAAGCGGTTATTGCCGAAAATAATGCAACAACCACAAAAGAAGATAAGCTACTTGGTATTATCGAAACCGACTGGTACTCAATAATTAAAGCTGAAGAGAGCTGGTTATGGGGCGATGAGGTAAGCGAAAACCAAGAGCGCTTTAGATTCACAATTGAAGAAAAATCGCATCAGCGTACTGCTTCGTTACGCGCTGAACTTATTGACTTTAAAGGTGATGATACGTTAACCGATTTACTTAAGCAGCAATTAGAAGTACGCGCGCTTAACCAAGTTGTGGCTGAATTTGATTATCGCTATCGTCAGTTAGAAGTAGAAAACCGCAAGCGCCAAGGTATTATTTCTTTAGAAATGGGCTTTGATAACAAAGGCAATGCTGCACTTGTTACTGAGCAATCATACGATGCAGTATTCGATCGCTTCTCGGGCTTTTTAGAGCGCCTATCGTTTACCATTGTTGAGATTAAAACCGATACCGGCTTAATAACTGCCGACTACAACAAGCCAGAAAGCAGTGTATGGGATTCTATTTGGGGCGACGAAGTTGCGCAGCTTCCAATTGAAGAAGGCCAATACCAAATTTTAGTGAGCAAAACTAAAGAAGGCGGTACAAGCTTAACCTGGATGGATGACAAAGGTGAAACACTTGAGCCTGGCACCATGAATGGTTTACAACAAGCGTTAGAAGCAGCACTTATTCAGCGCGGCATCAAAATTTAATAATTAATAATAAGTTTTTACTACAAAAAGAGCGCTTTGCTCTTTTTGTAGTTTTTATGGATTAAAAAATATGTCTCAGTTACCTCCTCGCGGGCACTATACGTGGCGCACTTGGTTTACTTTTTTAGTACCGTCGTTAATTGGTGTGTTTTTATTTATGACACCCATTCCTACCGCAGACGGGATGACCATTCCTATTGCGTTAATGGCTAAAGGCGTGCAAGCGTTGATGTCTGGCTCTGCGCAAGCAATTATTACCCTTATTATTTGTATTACTGGCGTTATGTCGGTGATCACCAAAGTATTTAAACCCGCCGCTATTTGCCAATCACCCCTGTTAAAGCATTTATTTGATGTAAGTGTAGTGTGGTTAGTGGTGCGTTTATTTGGTACGGCGTTTGTGCTAATGACCCATTTAGGGTTAGGTAGCGAGGCAATTACCTCTGCAAACACAGGCGCTTTGGTATTAAACGACTTATTACCTGTTTTGTTTTCGGTATTTATACTGGCCGGTTTATTACTGCCTTTACTAATTAACTTTGGGTTATTAGAGCTTGCAGGCACTATGCTAACCAAGGTAATGCGCCCTGTATTTGGCGTACCTGGGCGAAGTGCAGTTGACTGTACTGCGTCGTGGTTAGGTGATGGCAGTGTTGGTATTTTAATGACCGCAAGGCAGTACGACCAAAAGCACTACACGCAGCGCGAAGCCGCTATTATTGGTACTACGTTTTCGGCGGTTTCTATTACCTTTAGCTTGGTGGTTTTAGGCCAAGTGAAATTAGAGCACTTATTTGCCCCATTTTATGCCACCGTATGTTTAGCCGGTGTGGTTGCCGCTATTATTGTGCCGCGCTTACCGCCACTTCGCTTTAAAAAAGATTTGCTTATTGATGGCAGTGAGCCAAATCGCGATGCTGAGGCTATCCCATCGGGTAAAAGCTTAGTAGGGCATTCACTTGATGTAGCATTAGCAAAAGCCAATAACTCGTCGGGCTTTAAAGGTACCTTAAAAGAGGGTGTACATAATGCGCTTGATATGGTGTTTGGTGTACTGCCTGTTGTAATGGCCGTAGGAACATTTGCACTTATTATTGCTGAGCACACGCCGGTATTTCAATATTTAGGTATGCCGTTTGTGCCATTTTTAGAGTGGTTACAAGTACCCGAAGCACAGGCCGCGGCACAAACTATTATGGTGGGATTTGCCGATATGTTTATTCCGTCAATTTTAGCTGCGGGCACCATTGAAAGCGATGTAACTCGCTTTATTATTGCCGCAATGAGCGTCACTCAGCTAATTTACATGTCTGAGGTTGGCGCACTTTTACTGGGCAGTAAAATACCGGTAAACATTGTTGAGCTGTTCGTTATATTTATTTTACGTACACTTATTACGCTGCCGGTTATTGCCTTAATGGCGCATTGGTTAGTTGGCTAGTAGTGTATTTTAATTATAAAAAGCCCTGATTTATCAGGGCTTTTTTGTGGCTAGTTATTTCAATTTAACCTAATATTTAACCACTTTTAAGTGGCAAATTGATACTAAATACGAATGAAGATTAAAAACGCCTTGCCACTGAAAGAGTTAAAAAGTTTAAACCTGGGTTAGGCTCTTTAAATCCGGCGTTTGAGTAATGAATAACCCGAAGCGCTACGTTTGTGTGGCCAAAGTCTGCAACTAGGCCAATACGGTCTTCAAATTGGTAGTGAGTACTAATATTTTTGCCCGCAAATTTAGTTTCATCAATAAGCGATACGCCAATACCTGCCTCAATATAAAACGGGGTATTATGAAAACTAAAAGCAGGAAACTGCAGTACGGGCGACATAGCCAAAACAAGATTAGATTGCGAGTTGTCACCATGGCGGTATTCCCACATATTAACGCTGGTTTCAAAATAAAAGCGCGCATCGCCCACTAAGTTTTGTAAGCTAGGGGCATGATATTGATAAGCCAGCTTAACGCCATTCACGTTGCCTTCGCCCTTGAGAACATCTACGGCGTAACCATGATTAGACTGCGCAAACGCTGTGTTACCCCATACTGAAATAACTAAAAATAGAATAAGTGTGAAAGTTTTATATACCGTTTTCATAACTGCCAAATTGGTGTGTGAGTCGAATGAGTAAATAAATGATAAGGGCGGGCCATTCACATTTTCAATGAAGACAAAATGCCGCTTGTTTATGGGGTGTTAACAGGGAAGGCTTAACTATTTGAAAATAAATAGTTTATTTAATTGGTGCTGTTTTGGCATTAATAAGGTGCATTTTTGTGTCTGTTTTTGTGGCTTAAAATCGCGTAATTTAGCCACATCTTAATCACACACATGGTCACGCTCATGAAACTTTTTAACACTATTTTTATTGCTGTTGCCTTTTTTAGCAGCGCGTTATTTGCGCAAACGGCGCAGTCGCCTCAACATATGCTTGAGGGCGTTGCCGATACACTTTTTAGCGATATTGCAAAAGTAAATGCACAAGGCGATGCAAGCAAAGCCGACATGGCGCGCATTGTAGAGACGCGTTTAATGCCAAACATAGATATTAAGTTTGTGTCGTTTAAATTGCTTGGTAAGCACATTAAAGGCATTGAGCGTGAGCAAGCTGTACGCTTTATTGATGCGGTAGAGCATTATTTAACAGGTACTTACGCAGGTGCGCTAATGAAGTACACCGGCCAGCAAGTGGTATTTGAACAAGATACCGCGAAAAGCGACTCTGAGTACGCGACGGTTAAAACGCAAATTATTGAGCCAAACGCGCCCGTGATTGATCTGCATTTTAAGCTGCGCCAAGGTAAAGATCAGCAATGGAAAGTTTACGACATTGTTGCCGAAGGTATTTCGCTTTTAAGCGCTAAGCAAAAAGAGATCATTCAACGTATTTCTGATGTAGGTTTAGAGCAAGTAATTACCGAGCTAAAAAATAAATAGTTCACTTCCTGATTAAGACCCTCTCCAACCACAAAAGCAGCCGCACTAAAGTGTATTGGCTGCTTTTATATTTTCTTAATATTCATCTACTTTAAGCTCGCAGCAAAAAAAAGGTGTGATAGAATATCACCACGTCGATTAAGCGTGGTGTCAGCTAAAAACTGCTATAACTGACGCCTCATCAAGCTACACTGGAGTTGTGCTGTTTTAATGGAAAATGTACTGATTTGGCCAAAGGAATACCCATTACTTATTAAAGGACTTGTAGAACAAAACGGTGCCTTTATTTTAGATGCTTTAGAAGCTTGGCCTGCATGTCGTTCTACTATTGAAGATGACGGTGTATGCACCACTGTGCTACCACCCATTTACTATTTGATATGGTTAACCCCGCTTGAACCCTTTGAAGAGTGTTATTTTCAGCATATTAGTGAATATGACGAAGATGCGCACGCTTACATTGCTGCTGTTAAAAATCATTATTTAGATAACGAATACACCAGCGAATCAATGGCGCTAATGCTGTGCCAGCGCCTAGAAAAATACGCCAGTGTGGCGGCGCAAAACGCACTTGATACGCCGCTTTCGTTGTTTAGCTTATTATTTAGTAAACGCTATTTTTCGTTAATTGAACATGCCCTAAATAGTGGCAGCAAATTAAGTGCACACGATACGCTAGCACTGTGGCAAGAAGTTGATTTTAGAGAGCGTTTAAGTGCTTTTTTACCTGAATCGGTTGCTGATTTAAACGAACTTACAGAGCTTGCCAGTCAAAAAGTAGCAAACGGTAAAGACTATTTTACGTTGTTAACGCAAGTATCGCCTGATGTAGATTCTATTGTATTGCTTGAAAAAGCATTACTTGCTCATTTAAGCCAAAAAAGCGCAAAGCAAACCATGGCGATGCGTTTTATAGAGCAAGGTGCCACTGGTACATTGACTGATGAAAACAATAAAACAGCGTTTATGTGGGCAGCCGAAAAAGGCTATGTAAATGTGATAGAAACTCTGTTGGCTAAACAGGATCAAAAAGCGCAAGACACCTTAGGCAATACCGCACTGCATTATGCAGTGTTAGCTAAAAACGAAACCCTTATGGTGCTATTACTAAAAGCTGGTTACGACTTTAGAGCACGTAATAACGAGGGCTTAAGCTGTTACCGGTTAGCAGTAAGTATTAAAGCAAGCAATTTAGTTAAATGCCTTGAGCGCGATTTTGGTATAAAAGAGCTTTCGCCAGAAGGGCAGTTTAACCGCATTAAAAAGGTGCACGCCTTACACGCAATTGTCACTATTTTATTGCCATTGCAGCTGTATTTCTTTTTTGATGAAAGCATTGCCATAAAAAGTGAGCTGACTTTAATTTTTACATTGATTGCATCGGTGTGTTTTTTCTTTGCGGCGAGCTTAAAGCGCTGTGCGCTCTATCCACATATAAAACACCCGTGGGGATTATTTGTGTTGCGTGTTTTTTCGTTGTTAAGCTTAATAGCTCAGCTTGGATTAGCCAGCATAGTTGCACTGGCTGCACTGAGCGAATTAGTGTAGCGACTGCCATTGCAAACTAAAAGCCTAAAAAAAACGCGCTTACATTGTTATGTTAAGCGCGTTTTTTGTATGTATAAGCTATTATACCAATCCGCAATAATATCTAATCATTTTGCGGGGCTAAACGTGTCGCTATCTGCGTTAAAAAACTCTCATTTAGAACAACTAAATAGCGAATTTTTTGCCTTGCTATCAACACGTTTTTCCATCCTCAAAATAGATCACTTACTTATGCGGATTGGTATTATTTCAACTTTCAACTTTCAACTTAAATAATTTATTTTGCGAATTAGTATTATTTATTGTATTCGTTAGCGGCTTTTTCCTCTGCGAGCTCTTCTTTAAGCTTACGTATTTTTAAGCCTTGCTCTTGCCCACGGTGCCTTGCGTAATATGTGCAGCCAATAAACATGGCAGAGGCAAATACAAGCTCTAATAACACCCATATTAGCTCATCAGGTGCAGCCCATAACATGGTTAAGCCATGTATAAAGTACAACATAACAACAAAGTTAGCCCAAGCGTAAGTGTAAGTGTTGTCTTTAATAAAGCCTCTTAAGGGCAACAGTAAAGGGATTATAGGCACAAACAAGGATACAACACTTGCGTTGCCATTTAGCGGAGGTACAAAGTACATCCACAGAGGAAATAAAAGTAATAAACCCACATAGCCAAAAATAGCGGTGCGCT
This sequence comes from Pseudoalteromonas sp. Angola-30, assembly GCF_028599215.1. NCBI lineage: Bacteria > Pseudomonadati > Pseudomonadota > Gammaproteobacteria > Alteromonadales > Pseudoalteromonadaceae > Pseudoalteromonas > Pseudoalteromonas sp. Angola-30. The sequence continues at coordinate 73,610 of NZ_JAQREI010000011.1, read as the reverse complement.
GAAATTTTACAGTAATTGGCTTTTTAGCAGGGGTGTCAGCGGTATTCATTGAAGTTTTCTCGCAATGTGAGTGAGGCGTTTACCAACGCTTTGGCATATTTTAATTTCGTCTTTACTTAAAGTATTCGTATTACTACTGCCGGCTACATGTGTTGCCCCGTAAGGTGTGCCGCCGGTTTGCGTAGCTAGTAACTCTGGTACTTCGTAAGGTACCCCTAATAACATCATGCCGTGGTGTAGTAGCGGCAATGATAAATTAAGTAAGGTGGCTTCATTGCCGCCATGCATACTGCTTGATGATGAAAACACACAGGCTGGTTTATCTATTAACTGGCCTTTTAGCCATAGATCGCTGGTGGTTTCCCAAAACGTTTTTGCTTGCGATGCCATCATGCCAAATCGGGTAGGTGTACCAAACGCAAGGCCGTCGCAATTTATTAAATCATCTTTTGTAATTACTATATCGTGCGGATTTTTAGCAACAAAGGTACGCAATACGGCTGTGGCACCCTGTTGCTCTATAGATTCGGCTATTTCGTGCGCCATAGCCTCAACCGAGCCATGGCTTGAGTGATACAGGACAACAATGCGAGTCGTCATTATAATACGCTTAATACGTTTTCAGGCGGACGGCCAAGGGCTGCTTTACCGTTGTTTTGTACAATAGGGCGTTCAATAAGTTTAGGGTTGTCTACCATGGCGTTTATTAGCGCTGACTCGTTGGTTTCTTCTTTTAGGTTAAGCGCTTTGTATGCATCTTCTTTTGTGCGCATTAGCTGGCGAGCTGAGCTAAACCCTAATTGTTCTAAAAGTTGGCTTATTTGCTCATGGTTAAGCGGTGTTTTTAAATACTCTACTACGCTTGGTGTTACGTTGTTTTGTTCTAGTAATGCGAGGGTTTCACGCGATTTAGAACAACGTGGATTATGATAAATAGTAACTGACATACAATTAGTTCCAAAATGTAATTTGCCGCTATTTTAGGGCAAGCGCTGACAGACTTAAAGCCTTGCCAGCTCTTTTTGTAAACGGCGATACTGAGTAAGCAAGGCTTTTAGGCGTTGCTGTTTAACCAGCTCTGTGGGTTCTACGAAGTTAAGCGCTTTTTGGATTTCGTCTGCGGCTTTAATATACGCGCCATATTGCGATAACACATCAGCATTGGCCTCGTGATAAGCGGCAAGCTTGTCTTGCTTTTTATAGGCATCGGCTAATAGCTGTTTACCTAAGTTGTGGTCGGGTTTTTCAAGTAAAAAGCTTTTTAAAATGTTTTCAGCTAGTTCAAACTGCTCAGCCTCTAATGCTGCATTTGCATAGTTTAAAGTAATAACTTGGTTGTTAGGGCGATAGTTGTTTAGTTCAGCCAAAAATTTTACCGCTTCGTCGGCTTTTTTTTGCGCTATTAGTAAATCGGTATGGGTATCGATATAAAATAAATTTTTAGGACTTTGCGCTAATAGCGGCTCTAAAATTTCGGCGGCTTCATCTAGTTTATCTTGATCAAGTAAGCTTATGCCCAAGCCGTATTTAAGCGCGGTGTTGTTGTAACTGTTTTCGCGCATTAATTTTTTAAATAACGCTTCGGCATTTTCGGGCTTATTGGCATAACGAGCAAGTACTCGGCTTTTTGCTAAATTAAACTCAAGGCTTGGGTTTAAATGGCGCACAGGGAATTGCTCTGCACGTAGGCGTACGTCAGATACACGGCTCTCTGGCAATGGGTGGGTAAGTAAAAAAGCGGGTGGTTTGTACTTATATCTTATTTGCGCTGAAAGTTTAGTTAAAAATTCACTCGATGCACGGGCGTCAAAACCGGCGTTATTAAGGGTTTGCATACCAATTCTGTCGGCTTCTTGCTCGGCAGCACGGCTGTGAGTTAGTTGGCTAAACGCGGCTTGGGTTTGGTTAGCCGAAATAATAGCAATACCTGCGTCGGGAGCAACCACGGTGGCTAAGATACCGGCTATCATGCCTGCAATAGTCAGAGCGCTGTTATCTTGTTGTTGCTGAATACGACGAGCTAAATGGCGCTGAGTTACGTGCGCTATTTCGTGCCCAAGTACAGAGGCAAATTGGCTTTCGTTATCTGATTGCGCAATAAGCCCAGTATGCACACCAACATGCCCGCCGTAAAAAGCAAAGGCGTTAATTTCGTTGTTATTTACCCAAAAAAACGAAAAAGGAAAACGCACGTCGTTTGCATTAGCCACAAGTTTTCGGCCAAGTGTGGTTAAGTATTCGTCTAAAACGGGGTCGTTTACTACCGGTGATGAGCCTCTTATTTGCATCATCATCACTTCGCCAATGGCTTGTTCTTTTTCAAGTGGCAAAACTTGTAGCGCAGACGTGCCTAAATCGGGTAGCGTAAAGTTTGTTTGTGCCTTTAACGGCTCACTAACCAGTAGGCTAAAGGTAAGCGCGGCACTGCATAAAGTGATAAAGGCTGATTTTAGCTGCATTTTATTCCTTGTTAATTTGTTCACCAATGGCAATTTTTGCTATGTCAATTTCATCGCTGCTTGCACGGCTGTCTTTTTCGCACAATTGGTAGAGTTCTTTTATTGTGACTCCATCAAGCTTTACAACGTTCAATTCCTGCTGCAAAAATTTAATAATTTTATGTACTACCTTATGTGCATGTAAAATAATGGCTTTATCAGCCTTGTCGCCGCGCTCAAAATAAAAGCCAATAAACTTATGGAGCTGATTTATGCGGATCAGGTTTTTCATTGAATGCGGATCCCATACTTTAAACTCCATAAAGCGGTTATCTTTAACGTATTGATCAATAATTATATCTTTAGCATAGGGTTGCGCCCAAAGCTCAAAGCCACGGTCGGTAAATACTTGGTGTAGCGCTATACGCGGCTTATGCTTGGTGTGTATTTCACCAAAATCATCTTCATAGCCTTCAAGTAAGTCTAAGTTCCAATTGCGTTTATTGATCAGGCTTTTTACAGCGTTATCAAATCCGTGCTCCAATATTCCTTCAGATTCGCTGACCGAAGAAGCAACAAGATGATAAAAAGGCGGGAGCTCTCCCCAGTTTATCTGCTTTTTATACCAATTAATCTCTTTGAGAGTTGGATTACTAGGTAGTTGCGCTTTATTATGCGTGCCAGGCATTAACTTATCCTTACTGCTAATTATGTTATAAGGATAAACCATTGCAGGAATGGTTTTAAGAAAAAGTTACTGCTGTTCACATTTTATAAATAGAATGACCGACAATATGCGACTTATTATTCATTTTACTTAGCGAGTAAAGTAGTTATGTTAGAGTGCGATTTAAAAAAATTTAAATGCCCACAACAGTTTGTACAATTTAAATTAGCGCTTCGTAATGCGCAGTCATCTAATAAGGCAATAACGTTTAGTATAAATAACGATGAAAGCGCAGATGATATTACGCGTTTTTTAAGCAAAAATGCATATACATATAAATTTGATCAACACCTAGGACTATTACTAGTGGAGCCATTGCATGTTTGAATACGTTAAAACATGGTACGAAAGAAAGTTCTCAGATCCTCATTCAGTCACCTTACTTTTTTTACTCATTGCCTCTGTGGCATTACTGTACTTTTTTGGCTCGTTAATTGTTCCTGTGTTAGTGGCATTGGTGATTGCTTATTTACTTGATTGGCCGGTTGTACACTTAGAGCGCTTTGGGTTAAAACGCTTTAGTGCCACAGTCATTGTAATGCTGATATTTACCGGGGTTATGCTTACCCTTATTTTGGTTATTGGCCCCGTACTTTGGAAGCAAACCAGTAATTTAGTACAAGAAACCCCACACATGGTAGAGCAAGGTAAGTCATTTTTAATGGCCTTACCGCAGCAATACCCCAGTTTAATTAATGCCGAGCAGGTCCAAGCTATTGTGGCAAGTGTAGAAGCAAAGGCGCTCGAATTTGGCCAAGTTATTGTCTCGTTTTCACTTACTTCGCTAAAAGATGTTGTGGCATGGCTTATTTATTTGGTGCTCGTACCCTTACTTGTATTTTTTATGCTTAAAGACAAGCTTGAGCTTACAAGCAGTGCCGCTACGCTTATTCCGCAGCAGAGACGGTTAATTTTGCAAGTGTGGCACGAAATGAACCAGCAAATAATGAATTATATTCGAGGCAAAGTATTCGAAATTTTAATTGTGGGTGGCACCTCGTTTATTGCCTTTACTGTACTTGATTTACGTTATGCAGCTTTACTTGGCGTGTTGGTTGGGTTTTCGGTGTTAATTCCGTTTGTAGGTGCGGCATTGGTTACTATACCGGTTGCGGCGGTGGCGCTGTTTCAATTTGGTATCGAAACGCAGTTTTGGACCATATTAATAATTTACGGGGTCATTCAGGCGCTCGATGGCAATGTATTAGTGCCCTTGTTGTTTTCTGAGGCCGTTGATTTAAATCCCGTATTTATTATTGTTGCAGTGCTATTTTTTGGTGGCTTATGGGGATTTTGGGGCGTGTTTTTTGCCATTCCGCTCGCATCGCTTGTAAAAGCGCTAATAAATGCCTGGTCATCTACGCATGGAGAAATAACAAAAGAGCGGGCAGAGTAACGTACTTTTAGTTTAAAAAAGCATAGTAAACGCACCTAAGTTACTAATTGATTATTACCCAATGAGAACAAACTTATGTACTATTGGGTATAAGATATATTTTTTAGTAATAAAGGTGCATTTTTAATGTCTGAGTTTTTATTGCACGATGAACAAGCAGCCCAAGTTTATCTTGATGCAAACGCTACAACACCTGTTTTACCCTGTATTGCCGATGTGGTGTCGCACACCATGCAAATTTGTTTTGGTAACCCTTCAAGCCCCCATATTAGCGGTATACAAGCTAAGTATTTATTAGAACAAACAAGGCAAAATGCACGCCATGTTATTGGTGCGCCCGATGGCGATATTCTTTTTACCTCAGGCGCAACGGAGGGCATACAAACAGCCATTGTTTCAACGCTCATTCATGCTAAAAATCATACGATTAAAAACCCTGTATTATTGTACGGGGCAACTGAGCACAAAGCGGTGCCTAATACGTTAAAACATTGGAATAGCGTTTTAGGCATTAACGCCCAATTACTGGCTATTCCTGTTGATAGTAAAGGGATTTTAGATTTAGCGTTTATTAGTGAGCACATAAATAACGCGCTAATGATTTGCACCATGGCGGTTAATAACGAAACCGGTGTTTATCAAGATTTAAACGCTATAGAACATACTATTCGCAGCCGTAATAAATCAGTGTCTTGGATGGTTGATTGTGTACAAGCCTTAGGTAAACAAGCGCTAGCGCTTAGTAGTACCAGCATAGATTATGCCCCGTTTTCGGGTCATAAACTCTATGCACCAAAAGGTATTGGTTTTTTATACATTAAAAATGGCAGTGCCTATACGCCATTTATTGCGGGGGGCGGGCAAGAAAGCGGCATGCGCTCTGGCACCGAAAACCTACCAGGCATAGCAGGGCTTAACAAACTGTTTAACTTGCTGCTAGATAAAAACGATGACACGTTTAAGTCGGTTGAGGTATTAAATAGCTACAGAGCGCAACTGCTTAATGCGCTGCAAAGTACCTTTGGTGATATAACCTTTAATCACGATTTTTCACATTCTGTACCTACCACCCTTAATTTTGCTGTTGATACGCTCACCTCCAAAGAGGTTATTGATTTATTTGACGCAGCAGGCATTAGAGTGAGCGGTGGTTCGGCATGCAGTACAGGGGCAACACGCAGTTTTGTGCTTGATGCAATGGGGGCAACTAATTGGCAAAGTGAAAACGCCATTAGGCTGTCTTTTGGACCTGCTGCAACCGAGCAGCAAATTAGCCAAGCATGCAAGCGAATATGCTCGCTAAAGGCGGTATTAGAGGCCAATTGCTTAATTGTTTCTGACAGTGCCTCGCCAAAGCAAGAAGTATGCGCGCTAGGATTAACACAATTTAGGCATAAAGGGGCGTGTAGCTGGCTGTATGTTAGTGACGATGACAGCGCTGTTATTATTGACCCGGTAATAGAGCTTATTCCGCGCTTTGAAAAAATAGTGAGCACACAACAGCTCAACGTAAAAGCAATTTTAGATACCCACCAGCACCAAGACCGTCCAAGCGCAGTGGCTTTGTTAAATGAAGTACTGGGCACAACGCATGCGCTGCAAAATAGCATTGAGCTTGGTACAAAAACGCTAACCATAAAGCCAACCCCAGGGCACAGCAAAGACAGCGTTAGTTATTTATTAAAAGAGCGCACCACAGGCCATATTGATTATTGTTTTTGCGGTGATTTAATTTTACCTGCAGGACTTGGCAATACCTCGCTTGAAGGGGGCATTGCAACGCAAATGGCACACTCACTTATTACCCTTGCTGAGCAAATAAGTGACGATACGGTTATTTGTTCGGGGCATGACTATCAGCAATGCTTTGCCATTAACTGGCGTACTGTACGTGCACAAACGCCTTTGCTTAGCCCGTTATTAAATGGAGAACTAAGTACGGCGCAATTTGCACAGCTAAAAGCACAACACGATCAGCTACATATGCAAACTAGTAACCAATTGTGTGGCTATGTACAGGCGGCGGTGCAAACAGACACTAAGCAGCTAGACTTTACGCAAGCTAAAGCGTTACTAACGCAAAAAAATGTGTATTTAATTGATACCCGTGAGCCGTATGAACATGGCGCAATTAATGTGGCGGAGCTTTTTGCCGCGCCTTTATCTAATACGCTTAATATTTCACTTAGCCGTATGGCTAACGCCATAGTACAAAATCAATTAAACCCGCAGCACACCTATATATTACTGTGTAGAAGCGGCAATCGTTCTAAAATTGCAGCGGCAAATTTACAGCAATTAGGCTTTGCGAATATTTATAACGTAGCGGGTGGCTTGGCGTTGGTGAGCTAATTATGGGCCTAGTTTTGAGGATGTTTTAACCACCTATAAAGCTAGGCGAGTGCATACGATGCATTTTATGCTTTGGGCCTATAATGTTTCGAAGTTTAATTTGCAGCAGTGTGTTTGGTATTTTTATATGGATGTAAGCCACTAGCGTAACGTAGGAGCAGTTACTGAGCCCACTAGAGAACAAACCTCGCGGCAGGATTAAATTGTTCCTAGTTTGTACAAATTTTAATCCTAAAAGGTCAACAGGCCCTAATTCATGAATATTTAATAAATGTTGTTTAAACTATTAAATGCTTAAAATTTGTGGGTAATTAATTCATAAAATTTTTATGATACCGGTGTCAAAAGTAAAAAATTGCGTTATTATCTGCATCATAAATTATAAAAACAGCATTTTTATTGCTTTTTTCGTTATACTAAGCGCTTGCTTTTTTACTAGCACTACGCGCAATTAGCGAAGTCTTTTTACCTAAAACTGTTTTTAAATCATTAATTTAAATATTTTAGAGGATATTTACATGTCTAATCGTTCGCAATTAGCAAGTTGGCAAGCACTGCAAAATAGTGCCGCGCAGATGAAACAAACCCATCTAAAAACGTTATTTGCACAAGATGATACACGATTTGATGCATTCTCTACTCAGATTCCGGGTGTGTTGTTTGATTATTCAAAGCAGCGTATTGATAAAACTATTTTTGCACAACTCATCGAGCTTGCTAAAGAGTGTGACATTGCCTCTTGGCGCGACAAGATGTTTAGCGGTGAAAAAATCAATATTACAGAAGAGCGTGCTGTTCTTCATACTGCTTTACGTAATCGTGCCCATACACCTTTAGTTGTTGACGGCGAAGACGTAACACAAGCGGTTGATAACGAATTAGCTAAAATTAAAACCTTTGTAGAAAAAGTACGCAGTGGGCAATGGGTAGGCTACACAGGTAAAGCAGTAAAAGATGTGGTAAGCATTGGTGTAGGTGGTTCAAACCTAGGCCCGCAAATGGCAACCGAAGCGCTAAAAGCACTTGCTGATGACACTTTAAATGTTCATTACGTATCTAATGCTGACGGTGTTCAAATTGCCTCTGTGTTAAAAGCAATTGACCCAGAAACAACCTTGTTTGTTATTTCATCGAAAACATTTACCACATCAGAAACCATGACCAACGCCAAAACGGCCGTTGATTGGTTTTTACAAACAGCAAAAGATGACAGCGCCATTGCTAAGCATTTTGTTGCTGTTAGCACAAACTTAGAAAAAACCGCAGCCTTTGGTATTAGCGATGAAAACGTATTCACTATGTGGGATTGGGTAGGGGGTCGCTTTTCACTTTGGAGTGCGATAGGCTTACCTATTGCGTTATACCTAGGTTATGACGCGTTTGAAGCTATTTTAGAAGGCGCATTTGAAGTAGATGAGCACTTTAAAGCAGCCCCATTTGAGCAAAATATTCCGCTTATAATGGCACTACTTAGTGTATGGAATACCAGCTTTTTAGGCTTTACGTCGCAAGCTATTTTACCGTACGACCAAGCGCTTCATATGTTACCTGCGTATTTACAGCAAGGTGAGATGGAAAGTAACGGTAAACACGTAAACTTTGCAGGCGAAACCGTACCTTATACAACGGTTCCTATTATTTGGGGTATGACCGGTATTAACGGCCAACATGCGTTTTATCAGTGCTTACACCAAGGTAATGTAATTGTACCTGCTGATTTTATAGCCTCAGTTAAGCCGCAGGTAGCCGTAGATAAGCATCACGATATTTTATTATCTAACTTTTTAGCGCAAACAGAAGCAATGATGAGCGGTGTAGATGCACAGCAAGTCACAGAAGATTTAGCCGCTAAAGGTAAAACACAAGCGCAAATTGATGAGTTACTAAATCATAAAATTCATCAGGGGAATCGCCCTACAACATCTATACTGCTAGATACAGTTGATGCAAAAACAGTAGGACGCTTAATTGCGCTGTACGAACATAAAATTTTCTGCCAAGGCATAATTTTAGAAATTTGCTCATTTGATCAATGGGGTGTAGAGCTTGGTAAAGGCCTTGCCTCTAAAATTGAAAGCGAACTAACCGATGACAGCGTAAAACACGCCCACGATAGTTCAACAAATGGCTTAATCGCGTACTACAAGCAACACCGTACGCAGTAATATATTCGCTTATGTAAATAAGCAAACCGAGTACCTTTGAACGGGTAGCGCTGGAGTTCTTAGGGCCTGTATTTTTGTGAGAGGATTTACAGGACTCCTAAGACTCATTTAATTGTGCGAACAGTCAAATAATAAATAAAACGCCATAGCGTAAAACATTCAATAGGCTTTTATTAACACTAAGAGCCACTGTCATTCAAGCACTAAACCTGCATACCAAGCGGCTTATGGAAGTCGCTTTTAGGTATTACAAACGTAGAGAGTAACTATGCTTAATCCTTTTGATATTATAATTTTTGGGGGCGGTGGTGATCTTGCGTTACGCAAATTGCTACCTGCAATGTACAGAGCATATCAAGAAGGCAACTTACCAGAAGGCTCGCGTATTCTGCCTACAGTGCGTGAAGAAAGTAAGCGTGCTGACTACATAGAAACAGCACACAACGCACTGAAAGAATTTTTAAGTAAAGGCGAATTTAACGCTAAAGATTGGAAAGCATTTTCTACTTACTTAGTGCCTGTAGTAAGCAACGTAACCGAAGCTGACGACAACTGGGATGTACTTAAAGGCATTTTAGATGAGCACGACAGCAATAAATCTCGCGTATTTTATTTATCACTTCCGCCTGCTGTTTACGGCACATGTTGTGAAATTTTATCAACGAAAGGTTTAATCACACCCACTTCACGTGTGGTTGTTGAAAAGCCAATTGGTTACTGCGGCGAATCAGCAGAGGCTATCAATGGTAAAATTGCAGAGTTTTTTGACGAAGAGCAAATTTTCCGTATTGACCACTACTTAGGTAAAGAGACAGTACAAAACCTAATGGCACTGCGTTTTTCAAACTCACTGTTTGAAAACATGTGGGATGCTAAATCTATTGATAATATTCAAATTAGTTTATCTGAAACGGTAGGTCTTGAAAGCCGTGCTGGTTTTTACGATAAAGCCGGTGCACTGCGCGACATGGTGCAAAACCACCTATTACAGTTATTGTGCTTAGTGGCAATGGAATCACCAAATAAACTAAACGCAAATAGCATCCGTACTGAAAAACTTAAAGTATTAGAAGCACTTCGTCCGTTACTTGAAGGTGACGTAGATGAAAATATCGTTCGCGGTCAATACGTACCAGGGGATTTAAACGGTAAAATTGTACCAGGTTACTTAGAAGAGCTTAACGAAGGTTCAAGTAAAACAGAAACCTTTGTGGCTATTCGTGCACACATTGATAACTGGCGCTGGGCGGGGGTACCTTTTTACCTTCGTACTGGTAAGCGTATGGCTAAACGTTGTGCAGAAATTGTGGTTGAGTACAAAAAAGTATCACACAATATTTATGAAGAAAACGTGGGTAATATTGAGCCAAACCGCCTTGTTATTCGTTTGCAGCCGGAAGAGACGATTCAATTAACGCTTATGTCTAAGCGCCTTGATAATCTTGAAATGCAATTAGAGCCGGTAACGATGAATATTGAGCTTTCTCAAGCATACAGCAACGGTTTCCATTCTGATGCGTACAAACGCTTAATGCTTGATGCTGCAGCTAATAACCCATCGTTATTTATACACCGTGACGAAGTTCGTCAAGCGTGGAAATGGATAGATCCAATTATTGAGCGCTGGCAAACCAAAGGCAAACCTGCACTTTATCGTGCTGGTAGCTGGGGACCGGATGATGCTGATGAATTATTAGCTGAAAACAACCACGTGTGGTTTAACACAGGCGATAAGGCGTAAGGTATGGCAACACTTGTTGAAAAATTTTTTGACTCAAAAGATGAGTTAACCGCTGAGCTATCACACACGCTTGAGCAATCTTTACGTGATGGCATAAAAAGTGATGGCCGTGCTGTGCTAATGGTATCGGGCGGTTCGTCTCCGGCGCCAGCGTACAAGCACTTATCAACGCTTGATTTAGATTGGCAAAATATTGATGTAGCCATGGTTGATGAGCGCTGGGTTGAGCCAAGCCACGAAAAAAGTAACGAAGCGTTTATAAAAAGCACCTTGTTACAAAATTACGGCAGTGCCGCTAATTTTATTACCATGAAAAACGATGCAGCAACGGCCGAGCAAGGTACACAAGTATGTGAAGCCGCTTATGGCGCTTTAAAAGCACCGTATGATGTAACAATTTTAGGCATGGGTCCAGATGGCCATACAGCGTCATTGTTCCCACATGCGCAGGGCCTTGAGCATGGTTTAACAACACAGCAAACTGTATGCGCTATTAATGCAATAGAAAGTGACGTGACAGGCAGCATTACAGAGCGCATGACACTGACTTTAAATGCAATAGCAAACTCTAAAGTGGTTAAACTTCTGATCAGTGGTGAAGAAAAGCTAGCGGTTTACAAGCAAGCTAAAGCGGGTGGCGATGTAAACGATATGCCACTTCGCGCTGTGCTAAACCACCCAAGCATAAATATTGAAGTGTATTGGGCGCCTTAATTTAGCCGCTCATTTACAGTTTAAAAAGGCAGCTTAATTAAACTGCCTTTTTATTTGGCTAAATAACATGCTAAACCCATTTAAAAAATACCGTCAAACTGTTAACCAATGTTAATGGTTTTTATGGTGCTGTATTAAAATCACCCGTTATTTGTACTGTTTTTGAGCGTATTAGTTGCGTTTTTATTGTCTGTTTTTTAGCAACGCCCAGATTTAGTTAAACTTTATTTTTTCATGACGGTTGTCATAAAACTTTCCCTTCCTTTTTTCGTTCAAAAGCATTAGCCTAAAGGCATTAACAATGAAACATATATATTAAAAATAAACGGAGCAGTAACATGGCGGAGCAACAAGTACAGCCTTTACACAACGAAAAGCATGCCAACACTAAAATTCAAAACGGCATCAACGTTGAATTTATGAAAACTCAACATTTAGTGCCAGTAGTTGCACATGAGTTTGCACGCGTAGCAAATGAATTCCCAATGTCTTTTGTTAAAAACAACGAAAGCGGTACTTTCCAAGCAGTTGCAATGTTTGGCCTAGAGCCAGGCGAAAACCTGTTTGTAGAAGATGGTAAATGGACAGCAGCTTTTGCGCCTATGGCATCAACGCGTTACCCATTAGGTCTAGTAAAGCACCCTGAGCAAGATCAGTACGGTATTGTGATTGACGAAGCAAGCTCGCTTGTAGGTGAAGAAGAAGGCAACGCATTATTTGAAAACGGTGAAGAAACTGACTACTTAAAGCGTCGTAAAGAGTCTTTAGTGTCTTTCATTGAGTTTTCTCAAGTAACAGAAGCATTCACTAAATACTTAGCTGATAAAGAGCTACTAGTAGCGCAAACGCTAACAGTAGACATTAAAGGTGAGAAAAAAGACATCAACGGTATTTACCTTATTGATGAGAAAAAACTTAACTCGCTTAGCGATGAAGAATTTTTAGAGCTTCGTAAGCGCGGTTACTTAGCACCTATTTATTCGTTCTTAACATCTACTCACCAAGTAGCACGTTTAGCACGTTTAAAAGCTAAGCAAGACGCGTAATTACATACACGTTTAGTAAAAAGCGCCTGATGGCGCTTTTTTTGTGCCATTAAACTTACTCTATGCCAATTGGGTTAAAAAGTAGGGGTGATGAAGGGAAATAACGCCCTCGTATTTCGCTTTGTTATTAGGCTGTTTATTGGCTGCTTAAATAAAGCGCTAACTTAATGCCGTTGATATTAGTTGAAAAAATACGCGTAACCATTCAAAGTAAATTCAATACTAAATTTAAAAAAGAGCGCACTATGAAAAAAACATTCTTATTGTCAGTTTTAGCCAGCGGCTGCTTAACATTAAGCACGCAAGCATTAAGTGAACAAGCCCCGTTTGCTATAGCGATTCATGGTGGAGCAGGCACAATTGAAAAAGCAAAATTTACCCCAGAGCAAGAAAAAGCCTACCGAGCAAAACTAGCCGAAGCTGTTGAAGCGGGTTACACCGTACTTGAAAAGGGCGGCGAAAGTTTAGATGCAATCACCACTGCTATTGAAGTATTAGAGCAGTCGCCTTACTTTAATGCTGGGCGCGGTGCAGTGTACACCTATGATGGCAGCCATGAACTTGATGCCTCAATAATGGATGGGCGAAACCGTCAAGCGGGTGCGGTCGCTGGCGTTAAGCACATAGAAAGCCCAATTCAATTAGCCCGCTTAGTAATGGATAACTCAGTACACGTAATGCTTAGTGGTCAAGGCGCCGAAGAATTTGCAAAAGAACAGGGCGTTGCGCTGATAGAAAATAATATATTTGATACTAAGCACCGTTATGAAGCACTTTTAAAAGCAAAGCAAAAATTAGAAAAAGAAAAAGCAACCAGCAAAAACTACCAAGCTGCGCATAATGCCCTGCCAACAAATTATAAAATGGGCACCGTAGGCGCAGTGGCACTTGATAAAAACGGCAATTTAGCCGCAGGTACATCTACAGGTGGCATGACCGCAAAACGCTTTGGCCGCATTGGCGATTCCCCTGTTATTGGCGCGGGTACATTTGCTGAAAACGATTCGTGTGCGGTGTCGGCCACCGGTCACGGCGAGTATTTTATTCGCTACAGTGTTGCCAGTGATATTTGTGCACGCGTTAAATATCAAAATAAAACCATTGAACAAGCTGGGGATGAGGTTATTAACCAAGTACTTGCGCCTATAGGTGGTACAGGTGGGGTTATTATTGTGGATGCTAAAGGTCATATTAGTATGCCATTTAATACCTCGGGCATGTACCGAGCGAGCAAATCGAACACGCAAGCAACCTTTGTGGGCATTTTTAAAAACCAATAGCGTGATATATAAGCCTTATAGGGATTGTAGGATTAACGCTGCGCGTTTATTTTGATACTATTAGCCCTCATTTATTAAATTTATAAGGTGTGCGGGTGGTAAACCTAGGTCAGTTGTTTGGCGAGCTTAAAACGTGCTTAAAAAAAGATCAGTTTATATTTAAAAAACGCTTACATGGCGTAAAAAAAATACAAGACGAGACTAAGCAGGCCAATGCCCTTGAAAAAATAGCGGCTGATATTACCCGCAGCCAGCAGCTACGTGAAAAACGTTTAGCTGAGCTGCCCGCTGTAACGTACCCTGAGCAATTACCGGTAAGTCAAAAAAAGGATGTCATTAAAGACGCCATTGCGAATAATCAAGTGGTGATTATTGCCGGTGAAACAGGCTCAGGTAAAACCACGCAAATACCAAAAATGTGTTTAGAGCTTGGCCGTGGGGTTGATGGCTTTATTGGCCATACCCAGCCAAGACGTTTAGCCGCGCGCAGCGTAGCTAACCGCATTGCTGAGGAAATGAAATGTGAGCTTGGCCAACAAATCGGTTTTAAAATACGCTTTAGTGATCAGGTTTCTAATAATACGTATGTAAAACTGATGACCGACGGTATTTTGCTCGCCGAAATACAACAAGACCGTTTTTTAAATCAGTACGACACCATCATTATTGATGAAGCCCATGAGCGCAGCTTAAATATCGATTTTATTTTGGGGTATTTAAAAAACTTACTGCCAAAGCGCCCCGACTTAAAAGTTATTATTACCTCGGCGACCATTGATCCTGAACGTTTTTCAAAGCACTTTGATGATGCGCCAATTATTGAAGTGTCGGGACGTACATTCCCCGTTGAGGTGCGCTATAACCCTATAAGCGATATAAATAAAGACGCTATGGAAGCCGAAGGCGACCAACTGCAAGGTATTTTTGATGCGGTAGATGAGCTGTGCGCTGAAGGGCCAGGGGACATTCTCATATTTTTAAATGGCGAGCGCGAAATACGCGATACCGCAGAGGCGCTCTCTAAACGTAATTTAAAACACACCGACGTATTACCACTTTATTCGCGCTTATCTAACGCAGAGCAAAACCGTATATTTGCCCCGCATTCGCGCCGCCATATCATTTTATCAACCAACGTGGCCGAAACCTCATTAACGGTGCCGGGTATTCGCTATGTAATAGACCCAGGTACAGCGCGTATTAGCCGTTACAGCTATCGTACTAAAGTACAGCGTTTACCTATTGAGCCTATTTCTCAGGCAAGTGCGAACCAACGTATGGGACGCTGTGGCCGTGTTGAAGCGGGTATTTGTATTCGCTTGTATTCGCAAGATGACTTTATATCTCGCCCAGAATTTACAGACCCAGAAATACTGCGCACTAATTTAGCCTCTGTTATTTTGCAAATGTTGGCATTAGGGCTTGGCGATATGAGCGAGTTTCCGTTTGTACAAGCGCCAGATAGCCGCAATATTAACGATGGTTTAACCCTACTTGAAGAACTTCAGGCGATTAAGCCGAGTAAAAAGCGCCATCAAACGAGTTTAACGCAATCAGGGCGTGAGCTTAGCCGCTTACCGGTCGACCCGCGCTTAGCTAAAATGGTGTTGACGGCTAATAAGCTCGGTGCACTACGAGAAGTTATTATTATTGTGGCAGCGCTGTCGATTCAAGACCCCCGAGAGCGCCCGCAAGAAAAACGCGCCGCAGCGAACGAAAAACACAGCCGCTTTGATGACCCTGACTCGGATTTTATTGCTTTTTTAAATCTTTGGAATTACCTAGAAGAGCAGCAAAGTGAGCTGACAAATAGCCAGTTTAGAAAGTTGTGCCAAAAAGACTTTTTAGCTTATATGCGTATTCGTGAGTGGCAAGACATTGTTTATCAAATAAGCACTGTGTGCAACGAAATGAAAATTAAAGCCACCACGCAAGTGGCTGACTCTGAGCTAATACACAAAGCGCTACTGAGCGGCATGTTAAGTCACATAGGCTTTAAAGACGAAAAGCAAATATATAAAGGCGCTCGTAATAGCCAGTTTCATATTTTTCCGGGTTCTGGATTATTTAAAAAGAGCCCCAAATGGATTATGTCGGCAGAGCTGGTAGAGACCAGTAAACTATACGCACGCATTAATGCCAAAATAGATATTAATTGGGTAGAGCCCCTTGCACAGCATTTAGTAAAACGAAGCTATTCTGAGCCGCATTGGGAGAAAAAACCAGGTGCTGTTATCGCGTTCGAGCAACAAACCTTGTACGGCTTATTGGTGGTTAATAAACGCCGCTGTGTGTATAGCAATATAGACCCTAAAGTTAGCCGTGAGCTGTTTGTACGCACCGCGCTTGTAGAGCAAGAGCTTGGCTTAAATGAGCAATTTTTAGCGTACAACCGCGAGCTAATAGAAGATATTCAGGTGCTTGAGCATAAATCGCGACGTCGCGATATTTTGGTTGATGAGCAAACGTTATTTGAATTTTACGAAAAAAAAATACCTAAAGAAATTAACAACCGTGCAGCCTTTATAAAGTGGTATAAAACTCAAAAGCAAAAAGACAAACGCTACCTATACATGACCCGTGAAGAGCTTATGCAGCACGGTGCAAGTAATATTACTGAGTTTGATTACCCTGATACATGGCAACAAGATAATATTATTTTGCCGCTGAGCTATCATTTTGATCCA
This sequence comes from Pseudoalteromonas sp. Angola-30, assembly GCF_028599215.1. Taxonomy (NCBI): domain Bacteria; kingdom Pseudomonadati; phylum Pseudomonadota; class Gammaproteobacteria; order Alteromonadales; family Pseudoalteromonadaceae; genus Pseudoalteromonas; species Pseudoalteromonas sp. Angola-30. The sequence goes on along the minus strand of NZ_JAQREI010000011.1, from coordinate 57,064 downwards.
GGACAAGCTGTTGATGGGGTGGCTGTACAAATACCGGTAGCACTTTTAAACCAAGTGCAAGAAACCGGGTTTGATTGGCACATACCTGCCTTTAGGCATGAGCTAATAAGTGGTTTAATTAAATCGTTACCTAAGTCGTTACGTCGTAACTTTGTACCTGCTCCCAATTACGCTGATGCTGTACTGGCAGCCATTGAACCTATGCAAGGCAGCTTACTTGATGCACTTACTACACGCTTACTAAGAATGACAGGCGTAAAAGTAGATATAGAAGCGTGGGATTTAAACGCATTGGCGCCTCATTTAAGATTGCAGTTTGAGGTGCGTGATGAGCACGATAAATTGCTTGCACGCGGGCTAGATTTAGCAAAACTAAAAGCACAGCTGCAAGGTAAAGTAACTGATACGCTATCGAAGGTGGCTGATAAAGGCATTGAAAAAGCCGATTTAACACAATGGGACTTTGGCGCTTTGCCTGCTTCGTACGTTAAAAAGCAAGGCCAATACGAAATAAAAGCTTACCCAGCGCTGGTAGATAAAAAATCCACAGCGGCAATTGAGCTCTTTGATAGTGAAGAAAAAGCCCAGCAAGCGCATCAGCAAGGTTTACGGCGTTTAGTTTTATTAAATGTGCCGTCGCCAATAAAGTACCTTCAGCAAAACTTGCCTAATAAAGCCAAACTGGGCTTGTACTTTAATCCGTTTGGGAAAATTGCAGATTTAATTGATGATTGTATTGCCGCCGGCGTAGACAGCTTATTAATAAAGCATGGCGATATACGCGATGAAAACGCTTTTGATAAAGTTAAAGAGCAAATTAGGGGCGAACTAGGCGATGCTGTGGTCGAAATTGCCACCCAAGTTGAACAAGTTTTAAGCATTGCTCATGCGTTACATAAAAAAATGAAAGGGCGTGTCGATTTAACTATGATAACTGCCCATGGCGATATAAAATCGCAGCTTGAGTCACTTATCTTCAAAGGGTTTGTCAGTGCTCACGGTGCGAATAAAATGCCCGACCTAATTCGTTATTTAAAAGCGATTCAAAAACGTTTAGAAAAACTGCCTGTTGATCCTAACCGCGATAGATTGTGCGTTTTAGAGCTTGAAAAAGTAGCGCAAGAGTACAAAAAGCTCGTAAATAAAATTCCAAAAGGCTTGCCTATTCCGCAACAGGTAAACGCTATTTTTTGGATGCAGCAGGAGCTTAGAGTGTCACTGTTTGCGCAAACCTTAGGTACCCCATATCCTATTTCTGCAAAACGCGTTATGAATGCGATAAAAGAGATAGAATAAAACTTGCATTTTCTATTAAGCTTAGTACCTTAATAGAAGGATTTATTTTTGGTTGAGAAGGAAGCGACATACCTATGTCCTCATCGGTTGAACATAAGATTAAGCGATTGTTAGTTGTAGATGACGAGTATTTTAATTATGAAATGCTTAAATCTGCCCTGACCTCAAAATTTGATGTTAGTTATGCTGACTCGGGGAAAAGCTGTTTGGCGTCTGCCATTGCTAACCCGCCGGATATTATTTTGCTTGATGTATGTATGCCTGGCCTAGATGGGTATGATACATGTCGGATGCTTAAGCACACGCCTGAGACTAAAAATATACCTGTTGTTATGGTTTCGGGCTTAGAGTCGCCCTCGGAAAAGCAAGCTGGCTTTGATGCAGGGTGTGATGCCTATGTAGTAAAACCGTTTTCGATGGGTACTTTATTTGAGCAAATAAACACGGTTGTTTAAAGGTGATGCATGTTTACTGAAGATAAGCGCAATTTTAGACGTATGCAGGTTAATACCCCTGCGCGATTAACAACAATAGAGCCTGTTGCTGGGCTAAATTATACCGCAGAATGTGTTGATTTAAGTGCCACTGGGTTATCTCTTCATTTAGATGACTTGCTTGAGCTCGATACTTTGCTACAGGTTAATATAGAGTCGACTCACCCAAGTATTGCCTCTTTAAATGCAACGGCTAAAGTTATACGTGCTAGCAAAGAAGACGATGGCACCATTACCGCAGGATTAGAAATAGTTCAGTTTAATTAAATTGAATAAACACCTAGCGGCTGGCTTTTGCTATTGCAGATGTTAAATAGTTCGGTTTTATTACCTACGTCCTTGTAGGTAATAACAATAATTTTTAGTAAACCTTACAAATCAAGCCTTTTAAGTAAAAGCCTTCAGGGTAACTGCCAGCAATAGGGTGATCGGCCGCTTGATTTAAACGCTCCATAATCAATAGCTCTTTACCCGCATCTAGCGCAGCGTCTGCTACCACTTTTTGAAATAAGTTTTGCTCCATTAATCCAGAGCACGAGAAGGTAAGTAATGTACCGCCCGGTTTTAATATTTGCATAGCAATCATGTTTATATCTTTATAACCACGACATGCACCGGTTAACTGCGCTTTGTTGTCTGCAAATTTTGGTGGGTCCATCACAATAGTGTCAAACTGTTTGCCTTCCTCACGGTATTGGCGTAATAGCTTAAACACATCTTGTTTTACAAAATCGACTTTATTTAAATCTAAGTTATTGTGCTCTACGTTACGCTTAGCGGTATCCAGTGCTGGTTGTGATACATCAACATTAGTGACGTGTTTACAGCCACCACGTAGTGCGTAAAGTGAGAAAGTACCTGTGTAGCTAAAGCAATTTAATACGGTTTTATCTTTTGAAAAGCGCTCAAGTGCTGCGCGGCTATCACGTTGATCCAGATAAAAGCCTGTTTTATGACCTTCTAAAATGTCTACTTCAAGCTTTAAGCCATTTTCTTCAATAACTACAGGCTCTGAAGGTTCGTTGCCCCACAGTACACCTTTAATAGGTTCTAAGCCTTCTTTGGTGCGCACGTCTACATCTGAGCGCTCATAAATATTCGCACCAGGAAAAATAGCCATTAACGCGCCTACAATTTCACCTTTATGGCGCTCAGCGCCGGCACTTAGTAATTGGCAAACTAAGGTGTTATCAAACTTATCAATGGTTACACCTGGCAAGTAGTCAGACTCAGCAGCACACAACCTAAAGCCAGTTAAACCGCCTTCGGCTATTGCATGCTCGCGGGCATGTAAAGCACGGCGTAAGCGACGCTCAAAAAAGTGTTGGTCTATTACTTCTTTTTCATCAAAGCTCCACACACGCGCTCTTATTTGTGAATGAGGGCTATAAGCAGCGGTGGCTAAAAATTTACCTTCGCTGTCGTGAATGGTGACCGTATCACCTAGGCCTGGTTTACCTTTAATTTTTTTGATGGCTTTTGAAAATAACCAAGGGTGTTTTCTTTTTAATGATTTTTCGCGACCAGCTTGTAGGTAAACGGCAGATGACATAAGGCTTCTCAGTTGTAATAAATAAGCGCTGTATTTTAGTCAAGCATAGGGCAACATACAATGAATGTTTTGCAAGGGAGGTGTAAAGCACGTTAAAGTACGGATAATTCTCATATAAATTAGTTTTTTGGAACATCACTGTGCCCAACACTGCTTTAAGCCCTGAGTTACAACAGCTTGATTCTCAATGTCGCTCATTTATTACTTCGTTAATACATGCCGATGTAGCACACGACATAACACATATTGAACGCGTAGTGCGTGTTGCCATTCAATTATGTCACGCCGAGCAAGCCAATATGAATATTGTTTTGCCGGCGGCGTGGATGCACGATTGTGTTGCGGTGGCAAAAAACCATCCGGATAGAGCAAAAGCATCTACTATGGCGGCAGATAAAGCCATTGCGTTTTTAAAATCAATTAACTACGACGCATCTTTGTTTGATGATATTCATCATGCTATTGCTGCCCATAGCTTTAGCGCCAATATAGCGGTTAAAACTGTAGAAGCGCAAATCGTGCAAGATGCCGATAGAATGGACGCACTCGGTGCAATAGGCGTTAGCCGTTGTATGAAAGTAGGGGGCTCTATTAGCCGCTTACTGTATAACCCTGATGACCCATTTTGTGTTAACCGCGAAGCAGATGATAAAACCTATACCCTTGATCATTTTTTTATTAAATTGCTTCATATTGCTAAGAGCATGAATACGCCCTCAGCTAAAGCCGAGGCAGAGCGACGCACAGAGTATATGTATGCGTTTTTAGAGCAGCTAAAATCAGAAATTGGTCAATAATATGAGCACTCCGTTATTATCGGGCATTGATCATTGCCACCTTAATGTTGAAAACATCCCAGAAGCGCTAAAGTGGTACAAGCAGGTACTAGGCTTTAGCGTAGTTGAAGAGCTTGCCTTTTGGGATGAAAATGGCAAAGGGCCACTCACACTTGAAGATAGCGCAAAAACAACGCGTTTAGCGTTATTTGAAGGACAAGGGCGAAGCAAAGGTATTGCGTTTGCAGCCACCGGTGCACAGTTTATTGGTTGGGTTGATTATTTAAATGGCTTAAACATAAAAACTGTACTGGCTGATCACGGTGTAACGTTTTCGCTTTATTTTAAAGATAACAGTGGGAATAGCCACGAAATAACCTCTCATGACTACCCGCACATAAAAGCGGTATATGGTGATGTAAAACAAGGCTCGCGCACGCGCAATACTTAGTGTTGCTCTTGATATGCGTTTTTAATTGCGATTATAGCATCGAGCTTATTTACAAATAAATTGATGAGGTGTGGGTCAAAGTGTTTACCCGCTTGTGCTTGCATATGCTCAAGCGCCTCTTCTACACCCCAAGCCTCTTTATACGGGCGTTTTGAGGTAAGGGCATCAAATACATCTGCAATAGCCACAATACGCCCTTCAACCGATATTTGTTCGCCTTTTAAACCATTAGGGTAGCCACTGCCATCCCACTTTTCGTGGTGCTCTATAGCCAGTTTATGGGCAAGTTGTAATAGCGGTGATGAGGAATTTGCTAAAATTTGCGCGCCAATAGCCGCATGCTGTTTCATGTGGTCAAATTCGTCAGGGGTTAATCGCCCAGGCTTTAATAAAATAGCATCCGGAATACCTATTTTACCTACATCGTGCATGGGGGCTGCTTGGCGAAGTAGCTCTGCTTGTTGCTCACCCATGCCAAATTCTAATGCTAATAATTTACTGTATTGGCTCATCCTAGCAATGTGCTCGCCAGTGTCTGTGTCTTTATACTCTGCAGCGCGGCCTAACCGATGTACTAAATCAACATGGGCTTGCTTTAATTGCTCGGCTTGTACGAGCGATAAATGCGTTTTAACACGTGCGCGCACAATCGCGGGGCTAATAGGTTTAGTAATGTAATCAACAGCACCAAGTTCAAAGCCTTTAAACTCATCGCTTTCATCACCCAAAGCCGTTACAAAAATAATTGGGATATGCGAAAGCGCGGGTGTGCTTTTAAGTATTTCGCACACCTCAAAGCCATTCATATCGGGCATCATGATATCGAGTAATATAAGTTTAGGCTGTTCTTTTTCTAGTAGCGCAAGTGCTGCGGCGCCCGATTTAGCAAAAGACATACGGTATTGATTACCTAATACTTCTCGCATGACTTTTAAGTTAGCAGGTTCATCGTCAACGATTAATATACGTGGTTTGTCGTTGCTAAAATCCATTCAATATTCTCATTCTTAGGTAAACTCTTTAATTAGACCGTCTAGCACGTGTTGCGCCTGATCAAAGTCAAATTCATCAAATGCGTTTACAACCTCATTTATTTGAGTTTGTAAGTGTGCAGGGGCGTTATTTTCAAGCTGCGCAAGCAAATCATCGTTGAGCTCGGCGCTTTGCGCTTCATGGTGTAGCGTTTCACACAGTGACTTTAATTCAGCCGCGTTTAGCGTGCTTTTTTGCTCAGTATTTTCACTCTCAGCAGGCGTGATTTGTGCGCACTCATCGCCTGATATTAATTGCGTTATTGTTTCTAACTCGTCTTTTATTTGTGTTACTAACGCTGTAGATTGCTCAGAAGTTTGCTCACGCTCTAAATTGGCTAATAAAGTCATTAATGTTGTTAGGCCTAAATTACCGGCGACCCCTTTAAGGGTATGTATCAGGCTATTGGCGTCTTTAATCTCAGATAACTTACTGTTAAATAAAATATCAAATCGTTTATTGCTGTCATTGATAAATTTGGCAATTTCGGTTAACTGCTTGCATTTATTACCCCAAAGCATCACACCTTTTTCAAAGTCGATGTGTTTAGCCTCAGGGTCTGATTGGCTAATAACCATATCTTTAGCAATACCTAAGCCAAGCACCTGAGCAATTTCTTGGTTAAGCTGATTTATATCTATCGGCTTATTAGCAAAGCCGTTCATGCCAGCACGTTTAGCTGTGAGTTTATCTTGTTGTAGGACGCTTGCCGTTAACGCAATAATGGGGGTAAATTTAAGCTGCCTTTGCTTTTCTATGGCTCTAATTTTTGTGGTTGCTTCTATGCCATCACACTCAGGCATATGAATATCCATTAAGATGACATCAAAATCTTGTTTCTCGAATATTGCAATAGCCTCTAAACCGTTGCTTGCTTTGCTTACCAAATGTTGATCTTTAGAAAGTAATAACGAAAGCAGCTCGGTGTTTTGCTCAATATCATCCACCACAAGTACCCTTAGCGATGGTAATTGAGTGTGCAGGCCATCGAAATGGTCTATTTTTTCTGCATCGCCTTGTTTAAGCGGTAAAGAGAAGTAAAAGCAGCTACCTTTGTTTTCTTCACTGACTAGGTTTATAGTGCCGCCCATTAGCTCTACTAATTGTTTACTAATGGTTGTTCCAAGGCCTGTACCGCCAAAGCGACGAGTAGTGGTGCCATCGGCCTGAACAAACGGCTGAAATATAGCTTTAACACGGTCTTTGGCAATACCTATGCCGGTATCTTGCACTTCAAAAAAGAGCTGATCAGTTTGCGTAGTACTTACAGTTAGCTCAACCGAACCTTGCTCGGTAAATTTAATGGCGTTACCGATGAGGTTAGTTAAAATTTGCCTTAACCTATCTGGGTCGCCATAGTAAGTTGTGGCAACAGAATCTTTAATGTTCAACTTTAAACGCAAGTCTTTCTTTTTTGCTTCAAGCCAAAATGTCGAAATAATGCTATCGAGTACTTGTTTTAAACTAAAGTGAACGGGTTCAATAGTTAGCTTTCCGCGCTCAAGTTTTGCGGTATCAAGCACTTCGTTAAGTAACCTTAATAATGAACGCGCCGCATTATTAACTGTAACCAAGTGCTTTTGCTGTTCTTGGTTTAGCGGAGTGTCCATCAGTAGGTCGCTAAAACCGATAATAGAATTCATCGGCGTGCGGATCTCATGGCTCATATTAGCCATAAAAGATTGCTTAGCGTGCGCTGCTTCTTCAGCTTGCAATTTTGCCTGCTCAAGTTTGTCTTCGTATTCTTTTTGTTCTGTAATATCAACTAATACCCCATCTATCCACTGCGGGTTATTATCTTTATCACAGGTAATACTGCCTTTATCTAATACCCAGGCAACTTTGCCGTTACGGTGGCGAATACGATACTCTACCGAGTACTTTAAACTTGAGGTCATGGCTTGCGCTACGGCTTCGTTTACCGTTGGCTGATCTGTTTTTAAAATAAGGTCGTTAAGTTCAATGCAGCTTTCTGTGAACTCTTCTGGCGTGTACCCTGTTAGCTCAGCCACTGTTGGGCTGATAAATAACATGCTCCAGTTTTCGTCGTACTTACAGCGAAAAGCAGCGCCAGGCATATTATCCATTAAAGAGCGGTACTTTTGCTCTTTTTCAATAAGACTTTGCTGCATAGCGCGTTGTTCGGTTAAATCGGTGATAAAGCCAACATATAACGGCATATGGCCTGGCTGATTAACTTCCCCTATACCTAAGCGAATAGGAAAAAGGTGGCCATCTTTGTGTTTGGCAGACACATCCCTATTTATACCAATTACTTTACCTAGATCTACATTTTTGGCGTGAGACAAATAGCCATCATGGTGGCGAGCGATTTCATCGGCCATCAGCATTTTTACATTATGACCTTGAACTTCGTTTTCTCGCCAACCAAAAATTTTGCTGGCAGCTTCGTTAAAGCTCAAAATAATGCCGGTGTGATCTATAGTCACAATGCCATCAATAGCAGTGCCTAAAATAGCATTTAGTCGAGATTCATCCGCCGATTTTTCCTCAAGCAGTAAGCGGTATCTAACCATGCCATTTATAACTGCAATGACACAGGTTATAGCAACGGTCGCGGTAGCTACGGCAATAGCCACAAAAGCAAGCTCAGTGGTTGACTCTTGATAATCGGGTAAAAGCGGAGAGGTTGCAACAAAGCGGGTAGCAGCCATACCCATATAGTGCATACCTGCCACCGCTGAGCCTAAAATAACAGCGGTAATAGAGCGCGCTTGCAGTTGTGATAAATTAGGTAGCAAACGCGTTAAATGATAACGCGTAAAAAGTGCTATGAACGATAAACCAACAGCGACCACAATTGATAAAGCAAATATGATTGCATCATAACGTAGTAACGGGGCCAGCTCCATTGCTGCCATGCCGCTGTAGTGCATTGTACCAATGCCTGAGCCTAGTAAAATAGAGCAAATAATAAGGTGTTTGTATGACCCTTGCGATTTTACTAAAATCGAAAAAGCGTACTGACATGCAATAAACGCCGGTAAAAAAGACAAAACGGTAATGATTGGGTCGTAGTGTATTTCTGTGCATAACGAAAAGGCCAACATACCTATAAAATGCATACTCCAAATACCGGCCGATAAAACAGTGGCACCGGTCACATTGGCTAAGCGTTTATAGCTTTCGAATTGCGTTTGCTTTGCTACATCAACCAACCAGATCGTAAAAAAGGCAGCAAAAATAGCGGTAATGACCGATAAACTAACCAGTATAGGGTTATATGCACCGTTGATAATGAGGCTCGGATCGTGGTCGGTTATAAAAAATGCAGACAGCATAGTGGCTCAAATTAGTATCTTTATTGAACTAGTTTAATAGATTTATTTTATAAATAAACTGTTAATCTAATAATTTATATTATAAATCAGCGAGGTTACTTTTTAGCATTAAAGTATTAACATGCGTAGCGTACTTTATTAATAAGACGTGATTTTGCGTAAATAAAAATAATAATAAACACTGAGCCCATTTATTTATCGCTAAATAACTACATTGATTAAATAAGGCTTTATAATACGCTTTTATTTATATTTAGAGCATACACCTTGTTTGAGTATCAGCTAAAACGCAGTGCAAGGCGTAAAACAGTGGCAATAAAAGTTAGCCAAAAATTAGTTACTGTTTATGCGCCTACACACGTGCCAAAACTACAAATAGAACAATGGCTGTTTAGTAAAAATGAGTGGGTAACTGCGCAATTGCATAAACAACTTAACGCCATTGATACTCAACAACACCCGTTTAAAAACCAGCAAATAATGGTTTTTGCTAAGCCATATACCATTACTTTTGCAAAAGGGACACGCTCGCATGTTCAGCAATCTGATAGCGTATTTACTATTTACACTTCTAATCGAGTAAAAAAACAGCCTGAAAAACGCAAGCAGTTACTTTGCCTTGCCCTTGAAGAAGTGCTAACAAACTACATTGAAATGCGTTTAGCTTATTATTGCCAACAGATGTCAGAAGCATTACCGACTAAATTGACGATTGGAAGTTATAAACGTAAGTGGGGGAGTTGTAATTCTCGGCGAGAGCTAACCTTTAGCCTTAACCTTGTTGGGGCGCCTCATCATATAATTGATTATGTTATTGTGCACGAATTGGCTCATTTAAAGTATTTGAACCACAGCAGCGCTTTTTGGAAGCGCGTAGCTAATTTTTATCCCGATTATAAATCTGCATCAGCATGGCTTAAAAACCACGGAGCAACATTACAGTGGGTATTTGATAATTAGTCTAAAAATGAAGTTTTAAATAGTAATGAAAAAGATATAGAAAAGGATACTGAAGATAAGAAGTGGTGGAGGGAGCTGGATTCGAACCAGCGAAGGCTGAGCCGTCAGATTTACAGTCTGATCCCTTTGGCCGCTCGGGAACCCCTCCACACTATTTTGTTACATTTGGCCCCACTTAACTTAGCGGTAAGAAAAGTGGTGGAGGGAGCTGGATTCGAACCAGCGAAGGCTGAGCCGTCAGATTTACAGTCTGATCCCTTTGGCCGCTCGGGAACCCCTCCAATGCAACGGCGCTGATAATAGCAAACTGCGTATTTAAGTAAAGAAAAAAGCTAAAGAAATTTGAAATAAAGCCGATAAATATCTATCAGTTATCATAATCGGCTAAAGACTATGCAAATCGATGATTTGTTAATCACAGAGAGTCAACTAAAGACCAGGCTAAATAAAAGTGTGCATGAAAATCGCAGAGGCGAATTCTCACTTTTATTAGCGATGCTATCGCACGATGCGCTGGATTTTAGTCAATTTCACTTGCCAAAAAGTGAAACGCATAGTGCTTATGTAGACGAAGAACAGTTAAGGGAGCGCTTTGGTGCTGGACCAAAGCAATTATTAGCTCCCGAAAAATTTGATATGACCATAGGGCAAGAGCACGCGTCGGTGATTGTTCAACAAGGCGAGCAAGCAGGCATGAAAGCAATAAAATTAAGCCACTGCTTAAACCCTGAGCCACTAGCGATTAGAGATGACAAGTTACATATTCCTTTAACAGTAATCGATAATTGTGAACTATCAGTACGCAGGCGCTTAAATGACACGCACACCGCGCTTGCAAGTCCACAAATGGACGCCGCGGCATTTTATGACGATTTAACTAATGAGGCTATACATAAGCCATTGCTTGTTGCTAACGCATAAAAATAATTTAACACTTGTGCGTTTTAAAAGCCTAAAACACCTTATATTTAATAACCGGTTATGCAATAAAATAGAACAATTCTTTTTTTGTTTAAAAAAAGCATCCACAAATTAAATGCAATTGCTATAATGGCTGCAAATGGTATGACTTGAGTGCCATTATCATTAAATCAAGGTAATTAGGAACGTAATGAAGAAAACATTCACGCTAAATCATGAGAAAATCAAATACCCTCGTATGGTTGATGCTGCAAAGCATGAAGTGAAAAAATATTTGAAAAGAGAGCGCAATAAAACGCTACCTGTTGAAGCTGATTACTGGGCGTTTGACTGTAAGTTTGGCACAAGTGCCGATGATGCCGAAGTTGTTCACGTAGCTGAAATTAACAACAAGATCAGCGAAATCGAAAAGCAGGCGCTTACTTCATTCTATGTTGAGATTTTAGCTAGACCTGCGCAGCGTGAATCGTTCGATCTAGATGATGATGAATAAACCAATAGCAATATTGTAGAAAATGGACCTAGATGGTCCATTTTTTGTTTATGGCAGTTATTAACATGTTTAGTGGTATAGAGTAGCGCTTAAATAAAAAGCTATTTTTATGCTAAGTGTTTAGCTTATTTTATACACTGTGACACTTTTTATATTTTTTACCGCTTGCACATGGGCAGGGGTCGTTTCTGGCAACTTTTATATCGGCGACCGGATTAATAATACCCTCTAAATAACGCCATTCACCGTTCTCTTTTATAAAGTCTGATTTCTCATCCAACTCACAATATAAGTTTTGGTAAAAATAATACGCGTTAAAGGCAACATAACCTCGCTCATCACTTTGCTGCGTATCGCGCACAACTAATTTTACAAAGCGGCAGCTATTAGCAAAGTCAGCAATTTCATTTACTGGGTTTTGTGCTTGTTTTTCTTTGGCGTAAGTTTTAAATACATAAGATGCATTTTTTAATGCATAAGCACTAAAGCGCGAACGCATTAGTTGCTCAGGTGTTGCTGGGGTTTTTATATCAAGATGATAAGGCTGGCAACAGTCGCCATAATTAAGCTGACTGTTGCATAAGCAAGCGCTAGTACTAGTTACACTCATAAAATACTAATTAACATAAATTAAAAATGTATTTTACCAAGCTTATTGAGTAAGTGATATTGCTGTAGTGCTGGTTTTTTTAGTAAAGCAAAATAGCTTAGCGCTTCTTTTGTTTAAATTAAGCGATAAATTAACAAGCTGCTGCTCACTTACTATATCGGTCCACGTAATAATGGCTGCAAAGTTACCATTATGAAGTGCTGAATTAAGCACATACTCTAAATTTACTAAATGCTTTTGTCTTATTACAAGCAGTTTGCTGGTATCTATAGAGCAGCTATCTAACAAGGCTTTACTAGGCACATGGTCGGGCGCAATCAGTAAGGTCCATGCGTTAGAGCTATTGTATTGGTGCAACACTTTTAGCATCTCAAACGTAGCAGAAATTTCATCTTCTACTTTTATTAAGTTTACCGACTCACTTTCATCATGTTGTTGGTAGCTTTTAACGGTTCTTACGGTAATTGGCTGTAGCATAGGTCTCACTCACTGGGTTTATATACAGTACATGTATACAGTAGTTTATACAGTTGTTGTGTGCAAGCGTTTTTTGTTATTTTTTATACAGTTAATGGTTTTAAAAAATAAAGAATAAAAATAACCATTTAAAAACAGTGGGTTATAATTCAAGCTGTGTAAGTGAAAGCTGAGGGTGTTTGCAGTACTGTATAAAGTGTAGCAGTGTTATACAGTACTTAAGGGATGGCTATACAGTTATTTTAGTGTGTTTTACAGTGCTTAGCTGTTAGCTATACAGTAGTTAGTCATTTTTTGGGATTAAGTGGGCAAACTGAATTTGGTGGATTTGCTCATACAAACTGGCTGCATAGCACTGAGCGTCTTTAAGACGCTTGGTGTCGATATATTTTCTTAAATCATCTAAAGCAGCGGTTGCCGGTTCATAGCCTTGGCTGCTGGCTAAACTTAACCATGCTGCTGCGTGAAATACGCTTTTTGGTACGCCTTGGCCTTTGACAAAAAATAACCCTAAATAAAACTGGGCGCGATGATTTCCGGCCATTGCGGCAAGGCGCATCCACTTAGCTGCCAACGGTGCTTGGTTATGCTTTAAATAATACAGTGCTTTGTTAAGTGTTGTTTGCTCACTTACATCACTATTGTTTTCAGCGCTGTGGTTTGTAGGCTGTGTTACAAAATCTAAAATATTGTTTAATTGCTGCTCTAAGTCTTGTCCGCTAGGCTGAGTCTTATTCATATATTTTCTTTTTTATAGTTTCTACGTCAACAGTTTAGTATATCGCAAGGTAAAATGTCCTGTTTATACTTAATTTTATGGTAAAATCACGTCACTTTTTACTATCACAAGTCTATTATGCTCGAAGCTCTATTTAAACTCCGCGAAAATAACTCCAATGTGCGACGCGAAAGCATTGCTGGAATCACTACTTTCATTACTATGGTTTACATTGTATTTGTAAACCCTGCAATGCTTGCGGAAGCAGGCATGGATCAAGGTGCTGCATTTGTTGCTACCTGTATTGCGGCTGCTATTGGCTGTTTTATTATGGGATTGTGGGCTAATTACCCTTTAGCACTTGCGCCGGGCATGGGTTTAAACGCATTTTTTACTTACGGTGTTGTACTGGGCATGGGTTATAGCTGGCAAGCTGCATTAGGTGCGGTATTTATGTCTGGTTGTATATTTTTAGTATTAAGTTTGTTTAAGGTCAGAGAGTGGATAATTAATGCTATCCCTCTGGTTTTAAAGCAGGCTATTGCCACTGGTATTGGTGCGTTTTTAGCGTTAATTGCGCTTAAAAATGCAGGCATTATTGTTTCAAGCCCAGCTACATTAGTACAGCTTGGCGATATTACTTCGGCAGGTCCTTTATTAGCTATTTTAAGCTTTTTTGTCATTGCTGCTTTGCTTTATCGTGATATAAAAAGCGGCGTACTTATTAGCATTTTGCTAGTAACGGGCATTGCGTTAAGCCTCGACTTAGTTGAGTACCACGGCGTAATGTCAATGCCACCGTCTATTTTACCTACCTTCATGCAACTTGATTTTGCAGCGGCCTTTGAGCTTTCTATGCTGAGTGTAATTTTTGCGTTTTTGTTTGTTGATTTATTTGATACATCAGGCACGTTAGTTGCGGTAACTCAAAAAGCAGGCTTAGCCGATGAAAAAGGCAATATGCCACGTTTAGGGCGTGCTTTAAGTGCAGATAGTACAGCTACTATTGCAGGTGCAATGTTAGGTACTTCTACCACTACTTCTTATATTGAGTCTGTGGCCGGTGTATCGGTTGGTGGGCGTACTGGCTTAACAGCTGTTGTTGTGGGTATATGCTTTTTACTAATGATGTTTTTTGCGCCGCTTGCGCAAATGGTGCCGGCTTATGCAACAGCGGGTGCTATTTTATACGTTGCGGTATTAATGCTGCAAAACCTTAAGTTTGTAAACTGGGATGACATGAGCGATGCAATTCCGGTAAGTGTAGTACTGCTTATGACGCCACTTACATTCTCTATTGCGCACGGTATTGCTCTTGGTTTTATATCGTATACTGCGGTTAAAGTACTGTGTGGTAAACGCGATCAGGTTAGTATTAGCGTGTGGATTTTAACAGCGTTATTTATTATCAAGTTTGCATTTTTATCATAATAGCTAATACCCATTCTTTTAGCTAAGAGGCTTAGTTTGAGGGTGGGTAAACATTTATTATTTAGTGGCTATTACTCATTGCCACTGCATTGTTATACCTTGCGTATCTATGTTGTGGTAAATGAGCGTTTATAACGTAGTTAGCGCTAGGTAGTGCCTCAAAATACGTAAGTATTTACCCATTGGTAAAAACAAAAAAGCCCATACATTATGTATGGGCTTTCTTTTGGGTATTTAAAATTACCATTTCTTTTTAGGTGCAAATAATACGTCTAAGTCATCTTGCTCTGCTTCTGCTTTTTTCTTCAGGGCAGTGGCGTTTGATGCTTTTAGTTCTGTGCTTATTTCTTCTAAATAGGCTTCAACTTCTTGGCGTTTTGCGTTTACGTATTCATCAGAATAGGTAACGGCACTAAGTGTTGCATAGGCTTTTTCAAAATATTGCCTAGCAGAGCCCACCATGCTCGCTGAACGAGCAGATAAACCGCGTTTAATTTGGCTTTCTATGTTGATTCTAAGTTGTAACTTTTCTAGGCGCTTATCTTCTGCTGCAAATACTTGGCTATCTACACGGCCTTTACTGTGCTCAGAGCGCATAATAACTCTAAGCTTTTTTATGCCCTGAATTAACGAGACTAACTGCTTATCGTTACTTGGTAACGATAAATTGTCGCTGCTATTACCTTGTACTGCACCACTTAGCTTTTCTTTAGCTTCGTTCATTCTGCTTTTTAATGCTTTAGAATTAGGTGAATGGTTCACCATAGCGTTAAGTGCTTCGTAACATCTACGTTGTAAAACGCGTATAATGTTTTCAGAAAGCGGAATATTAGCGCTATTCATAAGTGCTTCTTCGGTTTCTTCAATTATCGCTTTTTGTTTTGTTAATTCTTTGCGACGTTCAATTTCTTGCTTTTCTTTATGCTGCTGTACAGCGCTTACCCACAGTGCAATCACTATCAGTGCCACTATAAGCACAATTATAATCGAAACGATCATGGCTTAATTCTCGGATTCATAATCTATTTTTTTATATTACATCAAATATATGCTTTGAGGGTAGCTTTGCGCTGATTAACTTAAAAATATGTTAAAAATTAGATATAAGAATAATGTATTATAAGTTGAACCTGAATAAACATCGCTATCTGCAGCGGGTTTATTATGCTAGCCTTAATGCTTAAATAATGAAAATATACGTGCTTACTTTGCCAAGTTTTAACTAAATTAAACTTGGTTTTGCTTAGTATTACCATCATATAAGCTTAATAATAACGTTAAAAACTGCAACCATGAAATTACAACAACTTAGATACATCGTAGAAGTTCAAAACCATAAGCTAAACGTATCAGCAACTGCTGAGAGTTTATTTACCTCACAGCCTGGTATATCTAAACAAGTGCGCATGCTTGAAGATGAGCTAGGTGTACAAATTTTTGGCCGCAGTGGTAAGCATTTAACGCATGTAACGGGGGCCGGCGAAGAAATAATTAACATTTCTCGCGAAATTTTATCTAAAGTCGAAGGTATAAAAGCGGTTGCTAATGAGCACACGCTGCCTGATCAGGGTAAACTAAATATAGCCACTACACATACTCAAGCACGTTATGCTTTGCCAAGTGTTATTCAGGGCTTTATGAAAAAATACCCAGCTGTTTCGCTGCATATGCATCAAGGTACACCACAACAGATTTCTGATGCGGCAGCGCGCGGTGACGCAGACTTTGCCATTGCAACTGAAGCACTTCATTTATACTCAGATTTAGTTATGCTGCCTTGCTATCATTGGAACCGCAGCATTGTGGTGGCAAAAGATCATCCACTAGCACAAAAGGCCGACAATTTAACCGTTGCCGATATAGCGCAGTATCCGCTTATTACGTATGTATTTGGGTTTACTGGGCGCTCTGAGCTTGATAAAGCATTTAATGCGCACGGCCTTGAGCCGCACATTGTGTTTACTGCAACCGATGCCGATGTAATTAAAACTTATGTAAGGTTAGGGCTAGGTGTAGGTGTAGTTGCCTCAATGGCCGTTGATCAATTAAGTGACACAGATTTAGTGTGTATTGATGCCAGCCATTTATTTGAAGCTAGCACAACTAAAATTGGCTTTAGAAAGGGCAGTTTTTTACGTACTTATATGTATGACTTTATTGAGCGTTTTGCCCCGCATTTAACTAAAGAGCGAGTAGAGCGAGCAAGCTTATTACGTAATCAAGAAGATGTTGATGCGTTATTTGCCGACATAAAACTGCCGGTAAAATAGTAAGACTTTAAGTATATAAATACTAAAAAACCGCGTATTGCTAAAATACGCGGTTTTTTGTTTTTATACGCTTAACATTCAATAATGTTTACCGCTAATCCACCGCGAGCGGTTTCTTTATATTTGGTTTTCATGTCGTTACCGGTATCGAGCATGGTTTTAATCACTTTATCAAGCGACACCTTTTGCTCGCCACTGCCACGTATTGCTAGGCGAGAGGCATTAATTGCTTTAATGGCGCCCATAGCATTGCGCTCAATACACGGTACTTGTACCAATCCGCCTACAGGGTCGCAGGTTAGGCCTAAATTATGTTCCATGCCTATTTCGGCGGCGTTTTCAACATGTACTACATTACCACCAACAATTTCGGTGAGTGCGCCGGCAGCCATTGAACAGGCAACACCTACTTCACCTTGGCAGCCTACTTCTGCGCCCGAAATAGAGGCATTTTTTTTGTATAAAATACCAATCGCCGCTGCGGTTAATAAATAGCGTGTGGCTATGTCGCGGTCCACTTCTTTAATAAATGTGTGGTAGTACATTAAAACGGCCGGCAATATACCCGCAGCACCATTTGTTGGCGCCGTGACTACGCGCCCACCCGCGGCATTTTCTTCATTTACAGCTAAGGCAAATAAATCCACCCAATCCATTGCTCTGAGTGGGTCATTACTCACTTCTACATTTAGCTTTAAATACAAACTAGGTGCACGGCGTTTAACTTTTAAACCACCTGGTAAAATTCCCTCGGTGCGCATGCCACGTTCAATACAGGCTTTCATTACTTGCCAAATATTAAACAACTCGTCTTTAATATCGTCTTCTTTGCGCAGCGTTTTTTCGTTATGCATCATTAAAGTAGATACACTAAAGCCTGATTCTTTACAAAGCTCTAGTAAATCTTTTGCACTTTCGAACGGGTAAGGAGCCGGGTTTTGCTCGCGTATATCAAGGGCTGCTTGTTTTTCGTTTTCAAATTCTTCATCGGTAACAATAAAGCCGCCGCCAATAGAGTAGTACACTTTGCTATATACTTTTTCGCCATTATTTGAGGCAATAATTTCCATGGCATTAGAGTGCTTAGGTAAGGTTTTACGGCGATGAAAAACAATAGCCCCTTGCTTAGGAAAGTTCGCTTTATGGGTTTGGTTGAGGTATATCACTTGCTCTTTTTCAATGGTGGCAAGGATATCGTCAACTAAATCGGCATCTATCGTTTCTGGGTCGTAGCCGGCAAGCCCTAATATAACGGCTTTACCAGAGCCATGGCCTACGCCGGTTTGACCCAGTGAGCCATAAAGCTCTACCTTTATATCGGTAACAGAGGTTAAAAGTTGTTGCTCTTGTAGGTCATTAACAAATAAGCGCGAGGCACGCATTGGGCCAACGGTATGTGACGACGATGGGCCAATACCAATGCTAAACATATCAAATGCACTGATCATACTATGGGTCTCTACTTTATTTACTCAGCCCGAAAGCTGTTCTTTGAACGGTCGAGTATCATAACGTTAATTCTATATTATGTAACTATTTGGCCGTAAGTTTTACACTGGTAGGGCAAGCTGTTTTGTAAAGTTTTTTATAATGCTAGCCGTTGCTCCCCACAGTAATCCGTGCGGTGTACTAAACCCTTGCAAGGTGATGGTTTTGCCAAAACGTTGAAAAGGAATGGGCTGCCAATTGGCCTCGTTTGAAAGCTGGGTAAGCGACAGTAAAAAGCTAGCTTGCACTTCATTATAATCGTTCTCCCATACTGTGTGTTCACCAAGTAAACCCACAAATGGGCTAATGCTAAAGCCAGTTAGGGTAGAGTATTGTGGCAGCTGCCCGAGCACTTTAACATTACTTGGCGCTATATTAAGCTCTTCGTGTAGTTCTCGAAGCGCTGTGGTGCGCAGGTGTTTATCGCTTTGCTCAAATTTACCGCCGGGTAAACAAATTTCCCCAGGGTGATGATGTAAATAAGTAGGGCGTTTGCACAATAAAATATGCGCGTGGTTATCAACATCAATAATAGGCAGCATAACCGCACTGGCACGCTTTTTACGGGTATCTTTTATTTGGTTTGGCGCAGCAGTAGGGCTTAGCTGAAACCGCGCCATAATATGTTCACTATTCAAAGCGTTCTACTGTTTTAATAAAGGAAGTATTTTATTCACTTTATCGTATGTTTCTTGGTATTCCAATTCGACTTTAGAATCAGCGACAATACCACCGCCGGCCCAGCAATAAATGTGTTCGTTATGACAAACCAATGTACGGATTGTAATACTGGTATCCATATTACCGCAGGCGCTTAAATACCCTATAGAGCCACAGTAAATACTACGCCTATGAGGCTCTAGCTCTTCAATTATCTCCATAGCTCTAATTTTAGGCGCGCCAGTGATTGACCCTCCGGGAAATGCTGCTTCAAGTTGATCAACACACGTTTTACTTTCATCTAGCTCTGCCGTTACGGTACTCACTAAGTGATGCACTGCCGGAAAGCTCTCAATAGCAAAAAGTGAGGGCACCTTTACAGAGCCAGGTTTTGCAACCTTACCTAAATCGTTACGCAGTAAATCAACAATCATTACGTTCTCTGCGCGGTCTTTGGTTGAGTTTTCAAGGGCTCTGGCTTGCTGTTGGTCGGCGATTGCGTCGGCCATGCGTGGCAAAGTGCCTTTGATGGGTTTTGTTTCAACTATATTGTCGTGAACTGCAATAAAGCGCTCTGGCGATATTGATAAAATGGCGCCACGTGGGTGGTTAATAAAGCTAGAAAATGGCGCTTTATTAGCCTCACGCAATACTTTGTAGGCTTGGAAAGGGTCGCCTTTAAAACCGGCACTAAATCGCTGTGCTAGGTTGATTTGATAGCAATCACCACTTTTTAAATAATCTTGTATTTGCGCAAATTTGTCAGCGTATTCATGCTCACTCATATTTGAGTGCCAATCGCTGGTGAGCGAAAACTGTGCTGTTACTAGATCGTTTGCTAAATATTGCTGGTAAAGCGCTAAACGGTTCACGTTAGGCTGAGAAATGTAAAACCAGCTTTGCTGGTGTTTATCAAATATCAGCGCATCTAAATAAAGGCCAATGGCCATTTGTGGCAACGTTATATCGTGTTTTGCCGTGCGTGGCATGTGCTCAATAATACGCCCTAAATCGTAACCAAAATAACCAAGCCAACCGCCGTTAAAAGGCAGGTTATTAGCGGCTTTTTGCGCGCTAAGTTTACTTAGCTCATCGTTCATTATTGTAAAGGGGCTACGCGAGTCAAGCTGCTGATTAAATACGCTTTGATTGTTGTTTACTTCTAAAATAGCGTGAGGCTCTATCGCAATAATATCAAAGCGACTATTTATGTGCTCGCTATTGGCTGAGTCTAGTAATACGGCATAGGGTAAATGCGCAAAATGCGCGAAAACATCAATGCAGTTTTGTGTTATGGCTAATTTTACACAATTTTTTTCATTGTTTAGCATTTACTGCCCCTTTAAGAACTGGCTCGAAACGGGCTGGGAGGGTATCATAAGTCAAATTTTTTTGGCAGCGTTTAGTATCAAATCTACGTTGTAATTAAAACAGTGCAAACCACCGTCACCGGTTTGGTATAGATTACGCTTAAGCGTAACGCTAACTTAAGGAACCACTATGAGTACAATCCGTCAGCAAGACTTTATTGATAGCATTGAAGATGCGTTGCAATATATCTCTTTTTATCATCCCCTTGATTTTGTTCAAGCGCTAGAAAAAGCCTACAACAAAGAACAAAGCAAGGCTGCAAAAGATGCAATCGCGCAAATTTTAATTAACTCGCGTATGTCGGCTGAAGGCAAGCGTCCATTGTGTCAAGACACGGGTATTATTACCTGTTTTGTAAAAGTAGGGATGGATGTTAAGTGGGATAAAACAGATTTAACCGTACAACAAATGGTTGATGAAGGCACACGTCGCGCATATTTAAATCCAGATAACCCACTACGCGCTTCTATTGTAGCTGACCCTGCTGGCACACGTAAAAACACTAAAGATAATACCCCTTCAGTTGTACACATTGATTTAGTGGCGGGCGGCGAAGTAGAAGTAATGGTTGCAGCGAAAGGCGGCGGCTCAGAGAACAAAAGTAAAATGGTTATGCTAAACCCATCTGACGATGTAGCTGCATGGGTAGAAAAAACGCTACCGACAATGGGCGCTGGTTGGTGCCCGCCAGGCATGCTAGGTATAGGTATTGGTGGAACCGCCGAAAAAGCAGCGGTAATGGCAAAAGAGTCGTTAATGGACCCGGTTGATATTCATGAATTAATGGAGCGCGGTGCAGAAACAACGGAAGAAAAACTGCGTTTAGAAATTTTTGAACGTGCTAACAAGCTAGGTATTGGCGCGCAAGGTTTAGGTGGTTTAACAACGGTTGTTGATATTAAAGTAAAAACAGCGCCTACGCATGCGGCATCAAAACCTGTTGTGATGATCCCTAACTGTGCAGCTACGCGCCACGTACACTTTACACTAGACGGCTCAGGCCCTGCAGATTTAAAAGCACCTAAGCTAGAAGACTGGCCAGAAGTGACGTTTGAAGTAGGTGAAGGAACTCGCCGTGTTAATTTAGATACGTTAACTAAAGAAGACACCCGCGAGTGGAAAATGGGAGAAACTGTTTTACTCTCAGGCACTATTTTAACAGGCCGTGATGCTGCTCATAAACGCTTACAAGATATGATCAATTCAGGTGAAGGTTTACCTGAGGGCGTTGATTTTGATAATAAGTTTATTTATTACGTTGGCCCAGTTGATGCTGTAGGTGATGAAGCTGTAGGCCCTGCAGGCCCTACTACCGCAACACGTATGGATAAATTTACCGATATGATGCTAGAAAAAACCGGCATTGTAGGCATGATAGGTAAAGCTGAGCGTGGTCCTGCTACAGTTGAGTCGATTAAAGAGCATAAATCGGTTTATTTAATGGCGGTAGGTGGTGCGGCATACTTAGTATCTAAAGCAATTAAAAAAGCACGCGTGGTTGCCTTTGAAGATTTAGGTATGGAAGCAATCTACGAATTTGAAGTAGAAGATATGCCAGTTACGGTTGCTGTAGACAGCGAAGGTGCTAACGCACACACGCAAGGCCCTGCAATTTGGAAAGCTAAAATTGAAGAGCTAGACGGCAAGCTTAAATAAAGGTTTACGTAATCTAATTACAAAGCGAGCTTAGGCTCGCTTTTTTTGTATTTGTTTTATGAAATATTAAAAAAGCGCAAATTGCCCCTTCAAATAAACACCTCAGACCAGTTGTAGTAAATCTGCTTTTTTCTTCATAAACCTATACACTGTGCGACTTTGCTGGGAGGGGAGCTGTGTAATACAAGGTTTACACTTGGCATTACCTTTACGTTCACGTAAATGTGAAAGCGCTTTTTAACGGTGTTGTTAGCTTTAAATTTAATTTATGTGCCTTTTGTTGAATTTTCTATCCATACTTTATTGTTATTTAGATTTATTAATTCACAAGGCTCGCTTTTTACGGGTTTAACTTCTCATTATGTGGCACCCTTAAAAATGAAGTGGTAAAGTTTCGTCAATTTCCAGCGCTCATCCCTCTCACGGGTAAACTATTTTGGAGTAATTACAGTGGCTGTGTTTAATCAAGCTGAATTTGATAACCACGAACAAGTGGTTTTTTGTTCTGACGAAGCGTCAGGTTTAAAAGCAATTATTGCCGTACATAATACTAACCTTGGCCCTGCTGTTGGTGGTTGTAGAATGTGGGACTATGCCAACGATGAAGATGCCGTTTACGATGTTTTACGTCTCTCTAAAGGGATGACCTATAAAAATGCGGTTGCTCGCCTACCGTTTGGTGGTGGTAAATCGGTTATTATTGGCAATGCAAAAGAGATTAAGTCAGAGCAGTTATTTCGAGCTTTTGGTCGTCAATTAGAGCGATTGAATGGCCGTTACTATTCTGCCGAAGATGTAAACATTACATGTGATGACGTTGCATTAATGAATAAAGAAACAAATTATGTGCTGGGCTTGGAAGGAAAAAGCGGTAATCCGTCACCTTTTACAGCTTACGGTACGTTTTTAGGAATTAAAGCGGCATTACAGCACCAACGTGGGCATCAAGATTTTGCGGGCATTAAAGTGGCTGTACAAGGTTTAGGTGCAGTCGCCTATGGTTTATGTAAGCATTTAGCGCAAGCTGGTGCAAAATTATTTGTAACAGATATCAATCAAGATGCTGTAGAGCGCGTAGTAAATGACTTTGGCGCTACGGCGGTGGGTATTGATGAAATTTACGACCTTGATGTTGATGTATACGCACCTTGTGCTTTAGGTGCCACCATTAATGATGAAACCATTGCACGTATTAAGGCAACCATTATTGCTGGGTGTGCTAATAATCAGCTAGCGCAGTCTCGTCACGGTGAAGTACTTCGTGAAAAAGGTATTTTGTATGCACCCGATTACGTTATTAACGCTGGTGGCATTATTAATGTGTATTACGAAACGGCACCACAAGGCTACAGTGAGGCGGCGTCTAATAAACACGTTGAAG
Source organism: Pseudoalteromonas sp. Angola-30 (assembly GCF_028599215.1). Classification (NCBI taxonomy): domain Bacteria; kingdom Pseudomonadati; phylum Pseudomonadota; class Gammaproteobacteria; order Alteromonadales; family Pseudoalteromonadaceae; genus Pseudoalteromonas; species Pseudoalteromonas sp. Angola-30. The sequence goes on along the minus strand of NZ_JAQREI010000011.1, from coordinate 33,725 downwards.
GTATTTTTGATACCTTAACCGAAATATTCACCCGTAGTGAAAAAGAGCAAAAATCAACGCATTTGATTGCCGATGAGTTAGCGCAAGAGATAATTCAAAACGGCCTGTAAATTTACCCCGTTTATTTAAACTAAGGCGTACAGTGGTACGCCTTTTTTGTTTATACTCTATGGCGTGGTAATTTTGTGGCCAAGACCCTTATGGCAATCCGGCCTAATCGTTAACGACAAGCTTATGGATATTATGACTGATACAAACGCCTTAATGGAGCCCATCGACCTTGATACATGGCCTCGCCAACAACACTTCGAATTATTTAAAAACTTTACCCAGCCATATTTTAATGTGTGCGTAACACTTAACGCCAAGCCTTTATTTGAATATTGTAAACAAAATAAACTGTCTTTTTTTCAAGCATATGTACATGTCACACTAAAAGCCTGCCACGCTTATAACCCGATTATGCTAAGAATTATAAATGAATGCCCATGGCGCTTAAAGCAAGTAAGAGCCAGTGTGGTCGAGCTTGCTAGTGATGATTCGTTTATATTTAGTTACTTTAATTATTCGCCTTGCCTTGAAGAATTTGCTCAGCACGCCACAGCTATAAGCGCCAATGCTAAATCTCAACCGTTATTTTCTCAGGCGTTTAATCAAACCGAAGGGCAGGCCGATTTGATACATATATCGGTTTTACCTTGGCTGAACTTTAGTAGTTTTTCGCATGCCTTTAGTGAAGGGAAAAGCTTAGGTATTCCTAAATTTGTGTTTGGTCAATACGATAAAACCACGGGCCTAATGCCGTTTTCGATTGATGTGCATCATTCGCTAATGGACGGTTTACACGTCGCAGCGTTTATAAACGTATTACAAAACAATATTGACGACTTTTGTAAAGATTAATTGAATTTAGTTAATGCAATGTATTTATTTGCTATGGTAGTATTTTTAGTTAGATAGGCGATATAAGTTAATTTGTAACGATTAGCTGATACGTTTACGACATTAAGTTTTAGCGACTTATTTAAGGTGCTTTTTAGCACGTATTATTAGTTGTTTACGCTATTGTTTAGTTTTAATTAATGCGCTTTTAGCGCTTAAACAAACCCTAGTGTATTCACCCAATGCGTATAGGGATTTTAACGCTTTGTTGGAGCGCACGATTTTAGTGTGCTCAGTGCCAAGTAAATTCTTTCCTACTCCTTTTAAATAACGATAAAACGCTTACACACAAGTAAAAGAATAACTAAGGCAGTTGATGATGAGACAATTAAGCATTATATGTTCTTTTTTCGTCATGTTTTTATGTGAAGCCCAAGAGCAAACCCGTTTACCGTTAAGTGATTATTTTTCTGAAACATGGAATACCCGCTCTGGATTGCCCCACAACAGTATTAATAGCGTTACGCAAACCCAAGATGGCTACTTATGGGTTGCTACATGGGAAGGTTTGGCACGTTTTAATGGCCAAGAGTTTACAATATTAACCCGTGCTCATATTAATAACTTACCCGACTCGGGTTTAAGAGCACTCACTCCCACAAATAGTGGTGGGTTATACATAGCGGGGTCGCGCGGAGGAATTAGCTTATATCAACATAGGCAGTGGGATACCAAGCGTTCAGCATCAACCATGGTTAATCATTTAATTGAAAGTGCTGATCAAAGCCTATGGTTAGCCCTTGAAAACGACGGCGTGTTTTATCGTGAACATAACAGCGATACCGACCTTGCAATTATTAAAAATGTAAGTGCTTATCGGGTTATAGAAGATCACGATGGGGTTATTTGGGCAGCAACCAGTGCAGGCCTTTATAAAATACACAACAAAATACCGACCTTAATGACACCACACTTTGGTTTACCAAATGCACCTGTATATAACTTATTAATTACCCGTGGTGGCTCGCTTATTGTAGGAAGCGAAAAAGGCGCGTGGATAAAAACCAAGGCGCAGTTTCAGCCAATACATGAAAAGCTTAGCAATGAATCTATTTCTAGCTTATTAGAAGATAACCATGGAGATTTATGGTTTGGCACAATTAATAAAGGGGTGTTTAGGTTATCTCCTGATGGCGTAGAGCAGTTAGATGCCAATAACGGATTACCCGCCAACCGTATTTTATCTTTGTTACAAGATAGAGAAAACAGTATTTGGATTGGCACTAACGCCGGGCTGTTTCGCCTGCGTGAGTCGCCGTTTTCATCGTGGACCCAAAAAAGAGGTTTAGCGGGGGATTATACCCGCACAGTGCTTTCTCACTCCGATGGCAGTTTATGGGTGGGGGGAAGCTCTGGCTTAAATATAATAAAGAACAATCGCGCTACCTTGGTTTCAGGCTCTAAACAAAGCAGTCCTTATTCTGTGCTCAGTTTACACGAAGCACCCGATGGTAGCGTGTGGGCAGGCACATATACCTCAGGTGTTTTAAAAATAGTTAATAATACCTTTACCCCGTTTATTAATCGTAGCACTGGCCTTGGGAGTAACGAAGTAAGGGCTTTATTATTTGATTCTAAAAACCGTCTGTGGATAGGCTCTGCCATGGGGCTTACGCGTATCAATGAAGATGGCAGCTTAAATCAATTTACAAATAAAAAAGACTTACCAAGTGGGTTTGTACTTGCACTTAGTGAAGATAACGCGGGCAATATTTGGGTAGGCACCGGCAATGGGGTGGTGGTATTTGATATTGTTAGTGAGCAATTTACAACGGTTGAATTCCCCCGTGAGTTTTCTGCGCAATATGCGTTTGGGTTTTATATTGATGATACCTATACTTGGATGGCCACAGATAGGGGCTTAGTGCGCTATGAGCTAACAAGCGGAAAAATGGCCATGCTTGGCTTAGAGCAAGGTTTACCTATCGATAAACTATTTCAAGTGGTGCCGCACAATGGCTCATTTTGGCTCTCGAGCAATCGCGGAATTATTCAAATCGATAAAAATCATATACAGCAAATCCTCGACGCTCCCGCGAGCGCTAAAGCCCCCGTGCTTAACTATCAACTGTATGATGAAGGCGATGGTATGTTAAGTGCACAGGCTAATGGAGGTTCAACCCCTTCGGCTGTAACGCATAACGATGGGAGTATTTGGTTTGCAACCGCAAAGGGGGTGAGTACCGTAAAACCAGCGCGCTTACAAGCATCAACGCAAATTGCGCTGCCAACCATTATTGAAAATATTTTTGTAGATGGTAAGCCTATTGCGCTTCCGCTTGAAGGAGAGTCGGTATTTTTACCTCCGGGGGTATCGCGTTTATCGTTTCATTATGCAGGGCTGAGCTTTATTATGCCGCAGCGATTAAATTTTCAAACCCAATTAAAGGGCTTTAACGATAAATGGGTTAATCGCCAACATATGACCGGTGCTGAGTACACTAACTTACCGCCTGGGGAATATACCTTTATGGTACGAGCAAGTTACCCTAACGCACAGTGGCAAGATAATCAGCAAGCTGTAAATATTGTAATTCAGTCATTTTTTTGGCAAAAGCCGCAATTTAAGTTTGCAGTATTTGTATTATTTTTAATGGTTATTTTTGCTATATACAAATACCGTTTATACCACTACAAAAAAATAGAAATAGAGTTGACTAATCGCGTAGAAAAACAAACCCAAGACCTACAAACGCAAGCCAATGCGTTTGCATACCAAGCAACGCACGACCAACTTACCGACATGCCTAACAGGCGTGCTTTTGACAGCTGGCTTGCCCATAACTTTGCCACTTACAAACAGCAAAACCGGCCGTTAGCCATAGCTATACTGGATATTGATCACTTTAAGCGGATTAACGATAACTGGTCGCATATTATTGGCGACAAAGTGATTTGTACTATTGCAGAGCTACTTAAAAATGGCTGCCAAGAAAACCAGCATATAGCACGTTGGGGCGGTGAGGAGTTTACAATTGTTTTTGCAGATAAAACCGCCGGCGAAGCAAAAATCATATGCGAAGCACTGCGCGAGAGCATTGCACAGCATGACTTTTCGGCCATTGGTGAGGGATTAAGTGTAACAGCCAGTTTTGGCTTGTCTGACTCAACCAACGTCGGTGATTACGACCGTCTTTTATCGCGGGCAGATCAAGCTTTATACAAAGCTAAAAATAGCGGACGAAATTGCACAGAAATTATCTGATTGAAAATGAGTGCATGCGCACATATTAATAAGAGACTAACTTATTTTGGATGTCCCCATGATAAACGGGCTACTCATTTTTGCTTTGGCTATTTTTGTAGTAATTTATTGGCGCTGGCAGGCACTACAAAACTGGCTTTGGAATAAAAAATATAAAAACGCGGTTTTAAACTCTCAACAAAAAGAAATACTCCTTCGTTGCATGCCTATCTATAAAAAGATGACGGATAACGACAGAGCCAAGCTTGAGCGCCACATAATATGGTTTTTAAATGAAAAGCGCTTTTTAGGCCGAGACGGACTAAAGCTAACCCCCGCCATGAAGCTGATAGTTGCTGCCGATGCCTGTGTGTTAGTGCTTAATAAACCTTGGCCACTTTATAAAAACGTGAAAGAAATTTTACTCTACCCCAGTGCGTATTATGCGCCGCAATCTACACGAGATAGTGCTGGGCTGGTTAGTTACCACAACGCGGTACGCTTAGGTGAGTCGTGGCCTGGTGGCACGTTAGTTCTAAGTTGGCATGATGTACTTGAAGGCAACCGTTTACCAAGCGATGGCCATAATTTAGTGTTTCATGAATTTGCCCACCAGTTAGACCAAGAAACCGGAAAAACCACTGGCACTCCATTATTAAAAAACCCCAATGCTTATAAAGAATGGGCTCGAGTGTTTAGTCGTGCCTTTGTGCAGTTAAAAAGTCATGTTGCTTATAACATGCCTCACGTTATTCATAGTTATGGGGCAACCAACGAGGCTGAGTTTTTTGCAGTACTCACAGAGACCTTTTTAGAAAAGCCGGCGCAGCTTAGGCAGCACGACCCTGAAATTTATAGAATGCTGGTGGATTACTACCAATTTGACCCCATAGTTTGGCATTAATTTTTGGTACTTGGTCTGATAACGCTGGCAAGTTAGCGCTGTTTTTGTTGCAATCGTGTTAGAGAGTTTAACTGCAATAATAACAAGCGAGAAATGCATGAAAAAAATGCTTCACACTGCACTGGCTTTATCAGTCGGCCTTGCAATAGGTCAGCCGCACGCAAACGAAGAGCAAGAAAAGTGGCAGGTAGACTCACCAAAAGGTGAGTTTGTAGATGCAACCATTAGCACAGAGCAAGGCACATGGATGAACATTGATGTTAGTCCTGATGGCAACACGCTGGTGTTTGACTTACTTGGCGACATTTACACTATGCCTATAAGCGGAGGTGAAGCAACTAAACTCACCTCAGATATTGCTTGGCAAATGCAGCCTCGCTTTAGCCCTGATGGTAAACACATTGCGTTTACCTCAGATCAAGGCGGTGGTGATAATATTTGGGTTATGGATGTTGATGGTAGCAATCAACACGCTGTGACTAACGAAACCTTTAGACTTTTAAACAGCCCCGCATGGAGCCCTGATGGCGATTACCTTGTCGCACGCAAACACTTTACCGCTAGTCGCTCACTAGGGGCTGGAGAAGTGTGGCTCTATCACAAAGCGGGTGGTAAAGGTGTTCAGCTTACTAAACGTGAGAACGACCAAAAAGACTTAGGTGAGCCAATGTTCTCACCAGATGGGCGCTATGTTTATTTTTCTCATGACGCGACGCCAGGTAAAACTTTTCACTACTCTAAAGATTCTGTTGCCGGTATTTATAAAATTAAGCGCTACGATAGAGAAACAGGCGAAATAGAAACCATAATACAAGGCATGGGCGGTGCGATAAGACCCACACCTTCACCTGATGGTAAAAAGCTTGCCTATATAAGACGTGATGACTTTCAAACAAGCTTGTACTTATACGACCTAACCAGTGGTGAGCACACCAAGCTTTATGACAAGCTTGAACGCGATATGCAAGAAACCTGGGCTATTCATGGTGTGTATCCGACAATTGCGTGGACCCCAGATAACGAAGAACTGGTGTTTTGGGCTTCAGGTTCAATACATAAAATTGCTGTTGATGATAAAGCTGTTGCGCGTGTTCCCTTTAAAGTAAACACCAGTAAAAAAATACAAACCGCGGTACGCTTTACTCAAAATTTAGATACCGATGAGTTTGATGTAAAAATGTTGCGCAACGTGCAGGTTAGCCCCGATGGTGAAACTGCGATTTTTGAAGCATTAGGTTATATTTATAAACGCGATTTAGACTCTGGTAAAATTAAGCGCTTAACCAAACAAACTGATCATTATGAGCTGTTTCCGCAGTACTCCCGCGATGGGAAAAAGATTGTTTACACCACGTGGAGTGATACTAAGCAAGGTACTGTACGCGTTGTCTCTGCTCGTAGCGGGCGCGGCGAGGCGATAACCCGCGAGCCGGGTAAATACGTTGAGCCTACTTTTAGTCCTGACGGCAAAACAATCGTTTATCGTAAAGCCACCGGCGGAAGTATTTTAAATCCTAAGTGGTCACTTAACCCAGGTATTTATAAAGTAAGCGCAAAAGGGGGAGAGAGCGAGCTTATTTCTAAAAGTGGTTATCAACCTCAGTTTGGTAGCGCCAATGACCGTGTATTTATCATGAGCCCTTGGCCTAAGCCTACCTTAAGTGTTGTGGAGCTTGAAACTAAAAACGTTCGTAAACTTTACGAATCAGAGCATGCGACTGAATTTCGAGTCTCACCAGATGGTAAATACTTAGCGTTTGCTGAGCGCTTTAAAGTATTTGTTACCCCGCTGGTAGAAAGCGGCTCACCTATCACAATAAGCCCTAAAGATAACCAGTTTCCTATTGAGCAGTTGTCTGTGCGTGCGGGTGAAAATATAAGTTGGAGTGCTCAAAGTAACACTCTCTACTGGAGCTTAGGGCCCGAGCTATACCATGCAAGCCTTGATGGTATGTTTGCTATTGATAAAGCCGATGATGCCGACTTTAAAGTAAAAAGCGGTGAGAATATTAGCTTTAGTAAAAAAATGGCTGCACCAAAGGGCATGATTGCGCTAAAGGGCGCCAACATTATTACCATGAAGGGTGAGCAAGTCATAGAAAATGGTGTCATCATCACAGACGGTAAACGTATAAAAGCGATTGGTACTGCTGATGAGGTAACGATCCCCAAAGGGGCTGAAATTATCGATGTAGCAGGTAAAACAATTATGCCAGGGATTGTTGATGCGCATGCCCATGGCTCACAAGCCAGCGATGAAATTATTCCTCAGCAAAACTGGAAAAACTATGCCGGTTTAGCGTTAGGTGTCACAACAATTCATGATCCATCAAACGATACCTCTGAAATATTTACCGCCAGTGAAATGCAAAAAGCCGGCATGATTGTCGGGCCACGTATTTTTTCTACCGGCACCATTTTATATGGAGCAAATATGCCTGGTTACACCTCGCATATTGATTCGCTAGATGATGCTAAATTTCATTTAGAGCGTCTTAAAAAGGTTGGGGCGTTTAGTGTTAAATCGTACAACCAGCCACGCCGTGAGCAGCGCCAACAAGTTATTGAAGCAGGGCGTGAGCTTGAGATGATGGTTGTGCCAGAGGGCGGCTCACTGCTACAACATAACTTAAGTATGGTTGTTGATGGGCATACGGGCATTGAACACTCAATTCCGGTTGAGCATATTTACGATGATATAAAACAATTATGGTCGCAAAGTGATGTTGGTTATACCCCAACGCTTGTTGTCGCCTATGGCGGAATTTGGGGAGAAAACTACTGGTACGATAAAACGGACGTGTGGAATCACCCGCGTTTAAGTAAGTTTGTGCCTAAAAATCAGCTGTTGCCACGTGCTATGCGCCGAGTAAAAGCGCCCGATCATCACTATAACCACTTTAATAACGCCCGCGTTGCTAAAGAGCTGCAAGATTTAGGTGTACTGGTAAATTTAGGTGCTCACGGACAACGCGAGGGCTTAGGTGCTCATTGGGAAATGTGGATGTTTGCTCAAGGCGGTATGAGTTCACTTGAAGCAATTAGAGCCTCTACGCTTGACCCTGCTAAATATTTGGGGCTTGATAAAAATATAGGCTCGCTAGAAGTAGGTAAGCTTGCCGATTTAATTGTTATTGATGGCGATCCGCTGAAAAATATTCGCGATTCAGATAAAGTCGATTACACCATGATCAATGGGCGCTTATTTGATGCAAGCACAATGAACGAAGTGGGTAAAAAGCAGCGAAAACCACTTTATTTTGAAAAGCTATAATTGTAATACACGTTTAAAAAGCGGCTATTAGCCGCTTTTTTTAGCTCAAAATAAATTATTTAATAAAGCGAATTGATAGAAGGTGATAAACAGGCACAAAAAAACCGCTTAACGCGGCTTTTTTATTAATCACATGTTGTTTAAACAACACCGCGCGGTAAGCGACAGTCGTGATCTTTACTTGCAAGCTCAACAATCCAAAGCTCTTCAGCTGTGTAGCCGTCTTCGCTTTGTGTTACAACAGTAAACGGCGCTGTTTTTTGTGCTTTAACAGGCGCAGCAGCTTTAGTTTTAGTTTTTTTCGCAGGCGCTTTTTGCTCAGCTTGTGCAGGCGATTTGCCAGAGCTTAATTCTTTCGTTAGCTCTGCTACATCAGCTAGGCGTAAGTTTTTGCCACCATCGATGCTGTACCAGCCAGGTTTTGTAGTAATTTCAGGTTTTTTACCATTGGCAGCTTCATATGCAGCTTCAAAGGCAGATAAAACTTCTGTTTTGTCTAGTTTGCTCATCAGAGACCCTATACGTTGTGAACACAGATAAAGAAGCCGTATTTATACCTATTTTCCAACTGTTTTTCAATTTTTTGCGATTTTCCTTCCATTTTAGCCCCATAAACGCCAAAATTTGCACAAAATTCAGTGCTGAGTAAGGTAATAAGTATGCAACGTAGAGAATTTAACCAACTGTTAGACGACATTTTAAAGCCTCACACAATTAAAGATTTTTGTCCAAATGGGCTGCAAGTCGAAGGTAAAAATGAAATCAGAACGATTGTTACGGGGGTGACTGCAAGCCAAGCACTCATTGATGCAGCAATAGAAAAAAAAGCCGATGCTGTTTTGGTTCACCATGGTTATTTTTGGAAAGGTGAATCGCAACCTATTACAGGCATGAAAAAACGCCGTATTGGGGCTTTGTTAGCGCACGATATTAATTTATTTGCCTATCATTTACCGCTTGATATTCACCCTGTTATAGGTAACAACGCCCAGCTTGCTAATTTGCTCGATATTGAAATAGAGACAGGGCTTGAGCCCGTTACTTATAGCGTTGCTATGAAAGGACGGTTAAAAACTCCACTTACAGGTAGCGAGTTTGCAAATAAAATAGCCAAAGCTTTAAACCGCGAGCCTTTAAGTTGTGTTGTACGCGATGAAAAAATTAACACCATTGCCCTGTGTACAGGAGGCGGGCAAGGTTATATCGATTTAGCAGCAGAGCAGGGGATTGATGCATACCTAACGGGTGAAGCCTCAGAGCAAACTATTCACAGCTCGCGAGAGCAAAATATAGACTTTTTTGCAGCAGGGCATCATGCAACCGAGCGTTACGGAATTAAAGCCCTTGGTGAGCTACTTGCCAAAGAACATGGTTTTGATGTGAGCTTTATAGATATAGATAACCCAGTATAAATTTATATATACTCTACAGCGCCTCTGGGTTTATCCAGCGGCGCATACTTATCCAAGCATTCCCAATCACTTCATGGGCATATTGCGTTACTACACGTAATGCCTCAGCATTTGGTATAAATTGTTTATACAAAGGTAAAGCCGCAAAATTGTGATAATCCGTAGCGGCAGGAATTACCTCTATGCCTTGGGCATTAAACAAGTTTATTGAGCGCGGCATGTGTAGCACAGACGTAACCAGTGCAACCTTAAAATCAACGAGCTTAGGCGCGAGGAGTTTGGCTTCTGCGGCTGTATCCATTGCCTGTGGGTTTTGTTTTATGCGGTTTTTACTCACCCCTAAATTTATTGCTGTTTGGCTCATTAACGCGCTATTGGTTACTTTGCCATAGCCACCGCCAGATACGATAAGCGTTGCATTAGGGTATTTTTTTGCAAGCTTAACCCCTTCTACCAAGCGAGTAAGCGCACAATTTCCTAGCTGATTATTAGCGCTTAAAGCGGGGTTAGGGTTTATGTCGCAACCCAGCACAACAATTTTATCAAGGGTTGGGTGTTTTAGTGCATTAAAAGCCAATGACGAGGGCTCATTGTTTTTAATCAGTTGATGCGCAGCAAACGGCGTACTTAATACTAAAAGCGCCAATATACTTAAGCTTGCGATCACTAAAGCAGACTTACGTGCACGAAACGCCAAAACTAGCATTACAAACGCAAGTAAACCAAATAGTGGTAGCGGCATAATTAAGCCACCTAATAATTTTTTTAATTCAAACATAAAAAGCAACATAAAACACAATAGGCCTTATGTTACTTATTCGTTTGTGATTTATCGACCGTTATTTTGCTTACAGGTATTTAAAAAATGGCGATAAACGGGGTTGTCTTTCATGTCTTTTTTCATTGCTAGGTACATAGGGCGGGTTAGGCCTAGTGCACCAAGCGGGATTGATTTAATTAAACCTTGGCTTTCGTAAGGTGTTACCAACCAATCAGGCAGCGCTGCTACACCCATTCCTGCACTCACGAGCTGAAAAATTAATAAGCCTTGATCTACATTTTTTAGGGTGCCGTCAAAGCGGGCATTTTGAATAAAGTGTTTAAATATATCTTGTCGCTCGCGCGGAATAGGATACGAAATAATGGTTTCGTTTTTTAAATCAAGCGCTGTTACATATGCTTTTTTAGCTAGGTCGTGATCAGGGGCGACGATAAGCTTTAATTTAAAATCAAATAAGTGAGCGTATTCAAGTTTATCAGGATCGCGTATATCTGAGGTCAATACTAAGTCGAGCTCATCGTTGAGTAAATCTGGTATAGCGTCGTAGCTAAAGCCGCGTTCGTAGTCAATTTTAATGTCTGGCCAAAAATTATTAAATTCTTTAATAGTAGGCAGCAGCCAATGAAAACACGCATGGCATTCAACACTTAAGCGCAGTTGAGAAATAGGTTGATTAAGGCTTTCTTTTAAACGGCACTTAGTGGCTTCTACTTTAGGTAACACTTCGTTGGCAAGTTCGAGTAATAGCATTCCTTGTGGCGTAAAGCGCACAGGCTGCGTTTTTCTTTCAAATAATTGGCAGTCTAATTTGTTTTCTAAGTCTTTAATTTGATGAGATAAAGCTGATTGCGTTAAAAATAATTCGCGGGCTGTATTAACTAACGATCCGGTGTCTTTTAATGTCGCAATAGTTTTAAGGTGTTTTATATCAATCATCTTTAATAATTCTCAAGGGAAAAGTGAGTTTGGCTCAGATTGACTACATACTACGCCTTTACAAAAAACGTTTCAACGTCTAGATGGCTAAAATAATCTATTATTTACTAAAATATGCCCTTAAAGTTAAATTAACTAATGTGGGTACTTTAGTTGCTACTGGTTTGATGAGTTTGGCATGAGTTTAGCTCAAGTTGTTTTGTTGGGTTATGCAGCGGCTGTTAAGAGCGCGTTATGGGCAGGGCAGCTTAATAAATGGCACTGGTTTTTAAGAGGGATAAGTAATTATCACAACGCGTAATAACAGGTCTGTTTTTAATGGGCTAAAGCTTAAACAGCAACAACATGTTTTTATTACTTCAAAACTAAGCGCTTAAATAAACGAATGGGTATTACGGGGCTTACTTTTTACACCTTTTTGGTTGTGAAAAAGTAAGCCTTTGGATACCAGCTACTAAAGCGGTTTGTGGATAAGCTTAATGGCGTGTTGTGCTGTAACTGGTTTTGACTTTAAAAAGCCTTGCCCGTAATTACATTGAGTGGCTTGTAAAATATTTAGTTGCTCTTGGGTTTCGATTCCCTCAGCCACAACTTCAAAGTTTAGTGATTGCGCTAATGAGAGAATGGCCTCTACTAACGGGTTATTGGTTTTGTTGAGGTGATCGATAAAGCTTTTATCTATTTTTAAAATATGAATAGGTAATTGGTGTAAGTAACCAAGTGCTGAGTATCCAGTACCAAAGTCATCTAAGCATAACTTTACTTTAAGTGGGGCTAGCCCTTCTATTATTTGAGTTGCTAAATCAAGGTTAGCAATAAGCCCTGATTCAGTGATTTCTAAACACAACGACCCTAAAGGCAGTTGGTATTTATTATATAATGCGTGAACTTGGGCAACAAAGTCGAGGCTGGCAAAATGACGCGATGACACATTGACCGTTACTTTTAAAAAGCGATGCCCTAATGTGTGCCAGTGCGCAATATGTTGTGCAGCAAGGTCAAGCAAGTGCAAATCGAGGTTAATAATTTGCCCGGTGGTTTCGGCTATCGGAATAAACTCATTTGGTGGCACAAACCCTTTTTTTGGATGGTGCCATCTCACTAATGCCTCAAAGCCGACAACTTCGCTTGTCGCTATAGTAAAAATAGGCTGAAAATAAAGCTCAAATTCGTTGTGTTCAATGCCGTGTTGTAAGTCGTTTTCTATATCGGCATGTGTTTTGAGCTTTTTACGCATGGTGTTATTAAAAAACTTAACTTGGCCACGCCCGCTTGATTTAGCTTCGTACATAGCGGCATCGGCTTGCTGTAATAACAAATAGGCTTTATCGTCGCTGCTTTCACTAAAGGCGATGCCAATGCTGGTTGATGCTTGCAATAAATGACTATCCACATTAAGTGGCTTAGCAAGGGCTGTGTTTATTCGTTTTAACGCTTCGCTAACCTGGTTTCGGTGCGTGATGTTTTCCATAAAAATAGCAAATTCGTCGCCACCAAGGCGTGCAAACGTATCGGTGTTTCTTACGGTGCCTTTTATTAGCTCACAAATTTTAATTAAAAAGTGATCGCCAACCTCATGGCCAAGCGAATCATTAATACTTTTAAATCGATCAAAATCTAAATAAAGCAAGGCGTGGCTCGTGCCTTTTTTAACACGCGATAAACGCAAAATTGCATGTTTAATACGCTCAATAAGTAACGAGCGATTAGCGAGGCCTGTTAGCTCATCATGCAAAGCTTTGTGTTCAAGCTCTTGCCTTGCAAGCTGCCTATCTATGGCCATACTAATTTGCCTACTTACGTAGGTTAAAAGGGCGCTGTCGTGTTCGTTATAATGCAGCTTTTTATCGTAACTTTGAACAACAATTACACCGCTTATTCTATCATTTGCTTTAAAAGGCACACCTAGCCAGGATTCAGAAAGACGGCCAACAAGCTTAAAGTCGCCGTTATTTATATGTTGCTGATAATCGTTTTGATTTAATAGCAATACACGGTCTGATTTTAGTAGGTAATACGAAGCTGTGTCTTTTAATTGCTCTTTTGATATTTTTTTGTGGGCGTGCGTTTGAATGCCTTCTTCAACGATGTAAACCAAATCGAGTATGTCTACTTGCTTATCGTAAAGGGCAATAAAAAAGTTATCTGCAGGAAGTAAGCTATTTATTATGCTGTGAAGAGCTTCAAAAAAGGTATCTAGGTTACTGGCTTTATACGTTAAATTAGCGATTTGCAGTAAGCTGTTTTCAAGCTTTTGCGCATCATTTAACTGTTTTACTGTGTGCGTTAAGCTATTGACCGTGTTTACTTGGTTTAGCTTAGCACTTAATAAATGCGCAACCGTGGTTAATATTTCTAGATGGGCGTTTGTGAAGTAGTTTTTTATTGGATGTTCACAATCAATAACCCCTAAAACATGATCCTTGTATATAAGTGGCACACATAACTCTGATTGAGCAGGGCGTTCATCAGCAATGTAGCGAGGGTCTTGCGTAACATCGCCAATAATAATAGCTGTGCCTGTACGGGCGACATAACCGGTTATACCTTCGTTAAAGCCAATAATTTTACGCTCTGCTTGGTATTCGTCTCTGGCGTGGGTTATGCCCATAGAAGCGACTTGATTTAGCTGTAAACGTGTTTCATCAGCTAGGTAAATAACACAATCAACAAACCCAAGGCGGTTTACTACTTGAGTGGTTACATACTCAAATAACTCTTCTAGGGTATCGAGCTGTAATAAGCTTGAGGAAAACTGATTTATTATGCTCAGTTGTTCAGTTTTAACTTCGAGCGCTTTATAGGTATCGATATGATTCGACATAGGGTAATTTTATTCTTTTTATTTGTATTAGCACTGATAAGTTAACCCAAATTTAAAGCATGTTCAAAATAAAACGCTTAAACGAGTGTAATCGTCGTTAAACTTAAACCCAATAGTATTTTGCAGCACCCATAGAGGGGAATAGTTTAGATAACACTTTACTAGGTCTTTCCATATGCCTATGATCGGATAAATTCAGCCGTGGAAAAAAGTAATGAGCATTAATACCGATTCAAAAAACACATTAACCATAACTCGTCCTGATGATTGGCATGTCCATTTACGTGATGGTGAGCAACTTAAAGATACAGTACGCGATATTAGCCGCTACATGGGCCGCGCCATCATAATGCCAAACCTTGTACCGCCAGCAACGAGCACTGATTTAGCGCTAGCTTATCGAGAGCGAATTATGGCAGCGGGGCCGCAGGGCAACTTTGAACCCTTAATGGTGCTTTACCTAACCGATAAAACCACACCTGAAGAAATTAAAAAAGCCAAAGCAACGGGTAAAATTGTTGCTGCCAAGTTGTACCCAGCAGGGGCAACCACTAACTCAGATTCAGGGGTTACATCAGTAAAGAATATTTACCCTGTATTTGAAGCGATGCAAGACGTGGGCATGCTGTTATTAGTGCATGGTGAGGTGACTGATTCATCAATAGATATTTTTGATCGTGAAAAAGTATTTTTAGAGACGATTTTAGGCGATGTTGTAGCGGATTTTCCAAATCTGAAAATAGTGCTTGAACACATTACGACAAAAGACGCCGTTGATTTTGTAACAGCCGCGCCGCAAAATGTGGCGGCAACTATTACCGCGCATCACTTATTGTATAACCGTAATCACATGTTAGCTGGTGGCATACGTCCGCATTATTACTGTTTACCTATTTTAAAGCGCAATATTCACCAACAAGCATTAATGGCGGCAGCTATAAGTGGAAATAAAAAGTTCTTTTTAGGGACTGACTCAGCACCACATTATAAAGATAAAAAGGAAGCGGCATGCGGTTGTGCTGGCGCCTATACAGCACATGCTGCGATTGAACTTTACGCCGAAGCCTTTGAAGAGGCGGGCGCACTGGATAAATTAGAGGGCTTTGCAAGCCATTTTGGGCCTGACTTTTACGGACTTGCCCGTAACACCGATACAATTACCCTAGAGAAAAGCCCTTGGCAAGTTCCCGCAAGTTACACACTTGGTGACTCACAAGTCGTGCCTATTAAAGCAGAAGCTACGATTGACTGGCAGGTTAAGTAAAGTGTATTAAATTAGCATTGTATTAAAGCCGTATAGCTTGCTGTACGGCTTTTTATTTGCTTGAAATTCAACCTTCACGCGAGTTTTAACGCTCTTTACGAGGTACTTTATTTGTTAAGCTAAGCTGTTATACATGAATTGTTACAATTACGAGCAAGAAAGCTGCCGTTTTTTGTTCAATTTTAGCTTTAAAAATAACCACTTACGTATAATGCTTTATTTATTTTTGTTCTGAGTAAATAAATCTTAATTAATAGAGCCAAAAAAAAATTAATGTGTTAACCTTAACTTGCTTTGAGTTTTTGCGTATTGAATTTACGGATATTGTGCTGCGTTTAAGGTTACCGGTTAGGTTAAAACTTGTTCCTGTACTATACCTCCAGAATTTTGGGCACTGACTCAGGGAGGATATAGCCATAATAATATGGCTGAATTTTAATTATTGACTTACAGGAAAATTTAGTATGTCGGTTACTGGTAAAGTAAAATTTTTCAACGAAGCTAAAGGCTTTGGTTTCATTGAACAAGAAAATGGTCCTGACGTGTTTGTACATTTCAGCGCAATCACTGGTTCTGGTTTTCGCACTCTTAGCGAAGGTCAAGCAGTGACTTTCAGCATCAAACAAGGTCAAAAAGGCCCTGAAGCTGAGAACGTAGAAGTAGCATAATTTTAATTATGTGAACCTTAGTTCATCTTGGTGAAGCAGTTTTCTGTTTCACCATAATTCCTCAAAATCTTCCTCATTGTTTATACATTCCCTAATATTGTTTCTACACTCCTTAATATTGTTTCTACACTCCTTAATACAGTCAAACGTTTAAATTTAACTTCTTGCTATAGCTTCAAACACGTTTAACATATTTCCCATTTTGCTAGTTAATATCCCCGTTAAAAAGTAACGCCGCTTTAATACATTAACAGCTCACAATCTGCATACTTTCACCAAGCTTAGAGAATACATTTAGCACACGCATAGTGTGTATTAAAAAACCGTGTAATTAACTGAGTGTTTTACTGGCTTTAATAAGGCTTAACTTGGGCTTAGCAAAGTTAAAGCCATTAACTTAAATGCAGTAATATTTATACATCATCTCAAAACCACTTTCGAATTGTTGTATTTTTATACGATGAAGCGCAGGATTTGTAAGTTAAGATGTGTTTTTAGCCTAATTTAACCAAATCTAGTTCATCAAATTGTCACATTTTTATTATTTTTGTTTTTTTTTAAGGTGCAATTCAGTTTTGTTTAGATGTTGCATTTTTGTTTCATGTAAGTGTCTAATTTTTAACTAGTGTTTAATTTTAAAGGGGCTATATAATGCTAAAACGGCTTAATACTGGTTGCATTTATGTTAACAGTATTTTTTGTAATACTTTAGTTTTAGCTTTTTCAAGGTATTTATTTACTTAGAATAGCTAACATCAAGTTGACAGGGCGTATTGCATTTAGCATTATTGGAGGGTTGATATCTATTAAAAGATATCAGGGTTGTCATCCTTAATAAGGTTGATAATTAAATTATAAAAGTAACATTACTTAATTGGTTGGGAACTATGTCTGTTAAAATCAGAAAGAGTCTTGTAGCATCTGCGTTGGTTGGCGCTTTTGCATTTGCAAGCAGCAATGTGATTGCAGATCCTTTGAATGACGTGCAAAAAGCAGGTCAGCAAATTCAAAAGGCTGCTGTTAAGTCTCAAACTAAAATTGACAACGTATACGGTCAAACTCAAGAGCTAATCGCTGAGTACCGTAGTATTGTTGATGAGACTGAACTTATGAAAGTGTACAACGATCACGTAGCACGTTTGGTCGCTGACCAAAATGCGTCAATCGAATCGTTTGACCGTCAAATCGCTACTATCGACAACACTAAACAAAACGTTGTGCCTTTGATGTATCGCATGATCGATACGCTTGAGCAATTCATCAAAGCGGACGTTCCGTTCAATCTTGATTCTCGTCTAGCTCGTGTAGAAAGACTTCGTGAAATCATGGCTTCTGCGTCTGTAACGACGTCTGAGAAATTCCGCCAAGTTCTTGAAGCATACACAGTTGAAACTGCTTACAGCTCGGCTGTAACTGCTTCTCAAGGTACTTTAGAAGTTGATGGTAAAAACATTAACGTTGATATCGGTCGTTTAGGTCGTATCACTTACGTAGCACAATCTTTTGACTTAAAACACGCTTGGGTGTGGGACAACAACACTAAAGAGTGGAAAGAATTAGGTGAAGAATACCTAAAACCAGTTAAAGAAGTGATTCGTATGGCGCGTAAGCAAGCGACACTAGAACTTGTTAAACTACCAATCTTTGGCGCGGAGTAATCGAATAATGAAGAAACTATTTAAAGGTTTTGCTGTTGCAGCAGTACTATCTGTTTCTGCAGGTACCGCGCTTAATGCACATGCAAATACTGATGCTTTAGATAAAATTCTTGAGCAAGTAAAGCAAGAACGTATCTCTGAAGGTAAAATCAATAAGCAACGTGAGCAAGAGTTCTTATCAGAACGTGCTGACAAGCAAGCATTACTTAACAAAGCAAAAAGCCAATTAGCGTCTGAAAAAGCACGCGGTGACAGCTTAGCTAAGCAATATGCACAAAACGAAAATACATTAGCTGAAAAAGAGCAAGCGCTTCAAAACGCACAAGGTACTCTTGGTGAAATGTTTGGTGTTGTACGTCGTGCAGCGCAAGACGCTATCGGTTCTATCGAAGCTTCACTAGTAAGTGCTGAAAAGCCAGGCCGTGCAGAAGTACTTCGTTCATTAGCAGCAGCTAAAGAACTTCCAACAGTTCGTGAACTTGAAGAACTTTGGATTGCACTTCAAACAGAAATGACTGAGTCAGCAAAAGTTTCTACTTTTGAAACTGAAGTGTCAGGTCTTGACGGTAACTCTACAGTTAAGCAAGTAACACGTATCGGTAACTTTAACTTAGTTACTGACGAAGGTTACTTAATCTACTCGCCAGAGACAAAATCTATTCAGCCTTTAGGTAAACAACCTGATAGCTACATTTTAGATGGTATCTCTGCTCTTGAAGGTACTTCTTCTGACAATTACGCTGGCGTATACATTGACCCGACTCGTGGTGCAATCTTACGTATCAACACGCAGAAGAAAACGCTTATGGAATACTACGAGCAAGGTGCTGAAGTTGGTTACATCATCACAGTTTTATTAGCTGTTGGTCTACTAATCTTCTTAGTACGTTTCGTTGACTTAGCGCTTACTACTTCTAAGATCAAGTCTCAGCTTAAAAACTTGTCTACACCGAATACAAACAACCCACTGGGTCGTATTCTTAAAGTGTACCATGACAACAAGAGCCAAGACGTTGAAAACCTTGAGCTTAAACTTGATGAAGCTATCTTACGTGAAACGCCACGTGTTGAAGCTGGCATCAACATCATCAAGATTCTTGCTGCAATCGCACCGTTACTTGGTCTACTAGGTACAGTAATCGGTATGATCTTAACGTTCCAAACAATCACATTGTTCGGTACGGGCGATCCGAAGATCATGGCTGGTAACATCTCTCTAGCTCTTGTAACTACAGCGCTAGGTCTAATTGCTGCACTACCACTTATCCTACTTCATTCAATTGTTGCAGGTCGTAGTAAGTCAGTATTACATATCCTTGATGAGCAAAGCGCGGGTATCGTTGCTACTCACGCGGAGAAGGAGAAAGCCTAATGCTAGTCCTGATGGAGATATGGGAATCTATCAGGGATTTTGTTGGCACAGGCGGCCAGGTATTATACGTGGTCGCGATAGCACTCTTTCTTATGTGGGTTTTAATGATTGAGCGCTATTGGTTCCTACTTGCTGAATTTCCTCGTTTAACGAAGGATATTGTAGCGAAGTGGGATGCCCGCCAAGACACTACGTCTTGGTACGCACACAGAATCCGTGAAGCATGGATTTCTGAAGCGTCTGAAAAATTAGATCAGCGTATGTTGTTGATTAAAACATTAGTAGCTGTTTGTCCTTTAATAGGCTTACTTGGAACTGTAACGGGTATGATCGCGGTTTTCGAAACCATGGCAACCCAAGGTACTGGTAATGCACGTTTAATGGCATCAGGTATTTCAATGGCAACAATCCCAACAATGGCTGGAATGGTTGCGGCACTATCTGGAGTTTTCTTTAGCTCACGCCTTGAGGCAAGAGCGAGAATGGTGAAAGCCAAACTTGTAGATAGCATGCCTCATCACTAGAGAGAGAATTAAATATGGCACGTAAACAACGTTTTCGTGAAGAAGAAGAAGCAGCGGTAGATATGACGCCAATGCTTGACATCGTATTTATCATGCTTATTTTCTTTATCGTAACTACATCGTTCGTTAAAGAGGCTGGTATCGAGGTCAATAAACCTAAAGCGGCCCAAGCTACGAAGCAAAAAAATGCTAACATTTTTGTTGCTATTCGCAGTGATGGTGCTATCTGGATTGATAAACAGCAAGTTGATGTTGAACGTGTTTCAGCAAAAATCGAAAGTTTATTAGCAGAACAACCTACTGATGTTGTGATTTTGCAAGCTGATAAAGAAGCAAAGCACGGCGTAGTGGTTAAAGTTATGGACCAGATCAAAGCGACAGGTGACAACCTGAGAATTTCAATAGCTGGAGATCAGTAATGATTCGTTTTCTGTTTTCACTGATTGCAGGTGGGGCAGTTACTTTCGGCTTGTTCTACTTCATGGCTTACCTCATCTCTGGTGGGGCTGACCGTAATACTGAACAAAAAGAGCAGATCATAGTCGAAATAATGACGAATCCGCCTGAATCTAAGGTGCAGGAGAGGAAGCGTGTTCCGCCTCCGCCTCCGCCACCGCCAAAGCAGCCGCCTAAACCGCAGCCGCCACAGCCGGAGAATAACAATCCTAACCCTGGTGCTATGTCATTTAACATGGGTAGCATTGATGTAGGAAGTTCGGCTGGTGGACTAAGTGGTCCAGGTGCATTTGGACGAGATGGTGATGCGACACCTATCGTTCGTATTGAACCAAAATATCCAACGCAAGCAGCGCGTGATGGTAAAGAAGGTTGGGTACAACTTTCGTTCACAATTGATGAGTTAGGTGGCGTGACTGACGTTCAAGTTATTGACGCAGAACCAAAACGTATCTTTGACCGTGAAGCTAAACGTGCATTACGCAAGTGGAAATACCGTCCTAAAATTATTGACGGTAAACCACAAAAACAAGTTGGTTTACAAGTTCAACTAGACTTTAAACTTAACCAAGGCTAAGGAGGCGAGTAATGAGAAATTTATCTAAAGTAACTGCTCTTGCAATTCTTATGTCTGTGTCAGGTGCAGCTATAACTGCACCTGTATTAGCAGCGCCGGATTACGCTAAAATTGAAGAGCGTAAAAAAGCCAAGACTAAAATCATGGGCGAGCGTACTGGTAAAAAGGTAATTAAAGCGTTTGACTTGTACAATGAAGACAAAATTGATGAAGCAATTGCCTTATTAAAAGAGATTGACGCATCTAACGACTTCGATAAAGCGACTGTAAATCGTTACTTAGGTAGCATGTACGCGCAAAAAGAGAAGTACGATGAAGCGATTAAATACTCTAGACAAGCTGTTGCCCCTGATATTTTAAACTTCGCAGATCACGAGCAAACTTTAAAGCTATTAGGTGATTTATACGCAGGTACTGAAAAGTTCCAAGAAGCCAAAAAAGCTTATACAGCTTGGATGGACTTCACCGGCGAAGAAGACCCTAAAGTGTATACTCGTATCGCGCAAGCTAACTATCAGTTAGGTCAGTTTCGTGATGTTTTTAAACCTGCCGACAAGGCAATCTCTTTACAAAAGGAGCCTAACAAGGCCCCTTACCAATTAAAATTAGGTTCTTACTTTGAACTTAAAGACTACGCCAACATGGTGAAAATTGGTGAAGAGATTGTACGAGTTTGGCCAGATGACAAAAAAGCCTGGGTTAGTTTAGGTAAATACTACCTACAAACCGAAGACTACTCTAAAGGTCTAGCGACCATGGAAGTAGCATTCAAAAATGGCTATTTTGAAGCGGAAGTCGATTACAAAGTACTTTCTAACTTTTACTCTTTAAACGAAATTCCATTTAAAGCGGCTAAAACCCTTGAAAATGCGATTAAAGAAGACAAAGTTAAGCGTACTAAGCAAAATGTTAACGCAATTGCTAGTAACTACCACCGTTCTAAAGACATCGAAAAAGCTGCTAAGTACTACGAAGAAGCTGCTAAATTTGACGACGATGCAGAGCTTTACCGCAAAGCAGGATCGTTACTTTTACAATCTGAGAACTTTAGTGCTGCTGTTGTTCGTTTGAACAAAGCGTTAGAGCTTGGCTCTGACAAAAAAGGCACCATTTATTCAGACTTAGCTGAAGCGTACTACTACCAAGCTAAATACAAGCAAGCTTATGCTGCTATTACTAAAGCAATGGACGACCCACGCACACGTAAGTTTGCTAAAGGTTGGTCTACATTTATTAAAGATAAAGCCGCTCGCAACGGTGTTAAAATTTAACTTTAATTTGTTTTAGCAATTATATAAAAAGCCCCTTTGGGGCTTTTTTTATTGGAATTTATAATGAATAAAACGCATCTTTTGTCTGTCCTATTTAGTCTGTTTTTGGTTGCTTGTTCAAAACAACCACCGCCTTTTGAATCTTATGATGCTGCGCAGCAGAGTATTAAAAGTTTAAATACGGCACTAAAGCCTGTGGGCACTGAAAGTGTATCCACTGAACAAGTACTGCCTTTTTCCTCAGCGTATTTATCGCTTCGTCATCAGATGTATCAGCGCCTACAAACAATGACTCTTTCAAACGCGCAAACACAGCAGCTAAATTACTTAATTATTGCTGAGCGTTTTCCTGAGCGCTTTTTCAGCTGGCCTGCACAGGTCAATGTGTTAGAGAACTTATTATCAGCGCAAATTCAAAGTACTAAGGCTAACGAGGTAATTGAGTGGCTTAAGTTCACTCAAGATCAATTAGACAGTGCGCTGCAAAGCAATTTGAGATTAAACAAGGTTGAATTAAACCTCCTGCAGGGTTACTTACAAACGTCACAATTAAAACAATCTAGCGTAAGCGATTTAAAAGCCCAGATTGCAGAGTTTAATGATTACTTGGCCCATTACAAACCAAGGGGGAGCATTGGCTTACGTGGACTTGCTAATGGCAGTGAATGGTATCAAAGTAAACTAAATTACTTCAGTGGGGCAGTTAAGTCGCCTTTGCAATGGGTTGATACTATTAATCAGCATCTTCAAATTGACTCGCATACTGCGCCTAATTTGAGCTATAACGAGCATCATAGTACTTCGTTTATTAGCCAATATTTAAGCAAGGCGCCAAAAGTAAAAGGGATTGATTGGCAAACTGATTACATGCTATTGCCAGCTATGGCTAAAAACAGCCAGCTGAGCCCAGAAGATAAAAGGCTAATGCTTGCGCTAATGGAAACCGATGTGGGCATACACTACCATGCATGGACTTTATCTCAGGCAAAAGTGAACTTAGTAAAACGATTAGCTATTTCACAGCGCGATGCGCAGTATTTAGTTGAAGATAGTGTGCTTTACCCAGGCCACGCTTTTAGTTTTGCCGAGCAACTATTAACACTTTAAACGCTTATGTGCGCTTAGCGCACATTTCACAACGCTGTGTTGCAGGGTCTTTTTTAAGTAACCGCTCAGAAATTGCTTCTTCACAATCGCAGCAATAGCCGTATTGACCAATATCAATTTGGCTTATTGCCGCTTCTAATTCTGTCAGCCTATTAACTAAAGTTTGATATTCAGGACCTAAGTGGTAGGTGGCCGTGTCAAGCCATTCGTTATGCTGGCTAGTTAATATAACGTCACGTAGCTTAAGATGGGCAGGGTGTGCAGATTGGCTCAGCATCGCTAATATTACTGATTTAACGTGTGCTATTTCACTGTGCAGTTGTTGCTGATAAAGCATATTGGTATAACCTTCATTTAGCGTTTCGTTATACCGGTATTATCTGAGCTGCGCTGCTTATACGCTATGATTTGAATCAAGTTGCGGAGACTTAGCGTATTTTTTTAAAACCTGTGCTACATCACCTTTTACTTTAAGACGTCTTATTTCATCAAATAGTGCATTGGCTTGTGGGTATTGGCGTTTTAGATAACCCAGCCATTGCTTAGTACGAGAGGCAAAATATTTTTCATCTTGTGTGGGGTCTTGATGAATAGCGGAGTGAATCAAATGATAAATTATATGTTCCCACTCTAGGCCTGTATATTGTTCATTATTAACATGAGCTTTAATTTTTTTCGCTAAATCAGGGTGAGAAAGCGCACCGCGCCCTAGCATTAAATCGCTACACTGGCTTCGGGTCTGGCAAAGTAGGGCATCTTCCACTTGCCAAATTTCACCATTGGCAACCACGGCTATGTTTTTACCTTTTATTAGCGGGGGGATTTTTTCCCAGTATGCAGGTGGGTTATAACCATCACGCTTAGTACGGGCGTGTATTGCAATACTATCTGCACCGGCGCTGACAACGGCATCTACAATTTCTTGGCTATTGCTATCATCATCAAAGCCCAAGCGTATTTTAGCGCTTACTTGATGTTTACTATCGACCGCATCCCTTACCGCTTTGATTATGTCATACATATGATCAGGGTCTTTTAGCAGTACAGCGCCCCCGCGGCTTTTATTTACCGTTTTTGCAGGGCAGCCAAAATTAAGATCTATACCGTGGGAGCCTAATTCGATAGCTCTAACCGCATTTTCTGCTAATACGTCGGCCACTTGCCCTAATAACTGTACGCGCACAGGAGTACCGGCTTTGGTTAAACCGTTATTATTGAGCTCAGGGCAATAGCGATGAAACACTTTAGCCGGTAAACATTTATCAATTACTCTAACAAATTCTGTTACGCATAGGTCAAAGCCACCAATATTGGTAAGAAGTTGGCGCATTTTAAAATCAACAACACCTTCCATAGGCGCTAAAACAAGTTTCATAGAGTATTTTTATTGAAAAAACGGGTGCGTAGTGTACCTGCAAAGTATGGTTTGATAAAACTTAAATTACTGCCCATATTTGTATGTATAAATTTAAAAGTAAAAAAAATGAAAATAAATGAAAGTTTTTATTTGATAGCGGGTCTATTTAATTATACAAGCAACGCATAATTGACAATAATTAGTTTGCGTTATCTTAATACACACTTATATAAGAGAGTCATACAATGAATACAGTAAAGAAAAACTCAATCGCGTTAACCTTAGGTGCAGTAGTTGTTGGCTCTGCAAGTTTTGCCTCTGCAGATGCACAAGCAAACCCATTTGAATTTCAACAGTTAGTAACCGGATACCAGCTTGATGCGGCAGAAGGTAAGTGCGGTGAAGGCAAATGTGGCGGCGACGCAAAAGGTAAAAAAGAAGGTAAGTGCGGCGAAGGCAAATGTGGTGGCGACGCAAAAGGTAAAAAAGAAGGTAAGTGCGGCGAAGGCAAATGTGGCGGCGACGCAAAAGGTAAAAAAGAAGGTAAGTGCGGCGAAGGCAAATGTGGCGGCGACGCAAAAGGTAAAAAAGAAGGTAAATGCGGCGAAGGCAAATGTGGCGGCCAATAACAGGCTGATTTAAGTACCTGATTTACTCAGATATACGTTATGCTAAAAGGGCCAAAAGGCCCTTTTTGTTTTAGGAGATAATGATGAGAGAAACACAAAACTCAGCATTTGGGATGGTGGGCTTAGGTCTTCGTCGAGAGATGCTTGATGAACTACTAGCGCATACACCAAAGCAAATTGATTTTATGGAAGTAGCGCCTGAAAACTGGCTTAAGCTGGGAGGGCGTTTTAAAAAACAATTTAAAACCTTAACTGACGCCAATAATTTTGTTTGCCATGGTTTATCGCTTTCTATCGGCTCGCCTGAACCTCTTGATATTGAATTTGTTAAATCGCTAAAAACGTTTTTTGATCAGCACAACATTAAACTATTCAGTGAGCACCTAAGTTACTGCTCTGGAAAAGCTCACATGTACGATTTAATGCCAATCCCTTTTACTGAAGATGCCATTGCACACGTTGTACCTCGCATCAAACAAGTGCAAGATATTTTAGAGCGCCAAATAGCCATCGAAAATGTCTCCTATTATGCGGCGCCTGGTCAGCAGTTATCTGAGCTTGAATTTACAAACACGATTTTAGAGCAAGCCGATTGTAAGCTACTCCTTGATGTAAATAATATTTATGTTAATTCAATTAATCATGGTTACAACGCCGAAGCGTTTTTATTAGGGTTACCTTCAAAACGCATTGCATATGGGCACGTAGCTGGGCACTACAATGAAGCCGATGATTTAATTGTTGATACCCACGGCGCGGATGTTATTGACCCCGTATGGGACTTGCTTGATAAAGCGTACCAAGCGCATGGGGTGTTTCCTACCTTATTAGAGCGTGATTTTAATATTCCAAGTATAAATACACTAACAAAAGAACTTGATATTATTCACGATTTACAAAATAAGCAGTTATGCGCATCGCCTACTCAGCAATTAGCATAAAGGAATAAATATGAGCTTTATTGACAGCCAAAATGAGTTTATGGCGCACATACGTGAGCCTGAGCATAACCCAAAGCCTAAAGATATTGAAGATAGACGCATGGCGATTTACCGCGACTTATTTTTTAATAATATTGCAGGGTTTATCTCATCTGGTTTTCCGGTGCTTAAAACTTTATATACACAGCAGCAATGGCAAAAATTAATAAGGGCATTTTTTAGTGAGCATGACTGTAAGTCGCCTTATTTTTTAGACATAGCAGGGGAATTTATTAATTACTTATCGAGCAGCTATACCCTGCAAGAGTACGATTATGCATTTATGCTGGAGCTGGCACATTATGAGTGGATAGAGCTTGATGTTTCCGTGGCTAATGAAGATACCAATGAGCAACGCTTAAAAAGCACTGAACTAACCAGTTCTACACTTTACTTATCGAGTGTAGCGCGTAATTTAAGCTACCAGTATGCGGTGCAAAATATCAGCACAGAGTATAAACCCAGCACGCCATCTGAGCAGCCTAATTACTTTGTTGTATACAGAGATGATAACGACGACGTACAGTTTTTAGCCACAAATGCAATGACCGCCTTGCTACTTTCAATAATAGAATCCAATGCGGGCATTGACTTTGAGAGTGTATGCCAGCAGGTTTTAGTCCACGCGCCCAATTTTAGTGAACAACAAATTGCGCATGGTGCGTTAAGTACGCTTAATGCAATGTGCGAGCGCGGTATTATCGTGACAAAAAATCAACATTAAGGTCTTTATAGATGTTTTTACTTCGTCTATCATGGCAGCCTTATTTGTCGTGCTTAAAAAAAGGTTATACCAATGTCAGATGATAAAGACTTTAAAGATCCGTTTAACGCTACTTACTTTATTGCTTTTTTAGCAGTTTTTGTGGGTATTGGCTGTTTAAATGCGATTTTAGGCTGGATCACAAGCCTAACTTAAAGCTCCTTGCTCTATTAAGGCTGTTGTTTATATCAGCCTTAAGCTTCTTTTCTTCCTCCACCCTTATAATTTTCAAACCACCTTGGTATTAATAACAGCAAACTCGCATTTTAACGTCAGTTAAGGTTATAATCAGCTGCTTTGAAATATAAACTATTGAGCAATTAAACTTATGACTCAAGTAACACCCGCTATTATTAAAAACAGTATCGCAACCATTGCCGACTATCCTAAACCAGGCATTATGTTTCGTGATGTAACAACACTAATGGCAAATCCAGAAGCCTTTAAAGCAACAATCGATGCTTTTATAAACGAATATAAAAACCAAGGCTTTACAAAGATTATTGGTACAGAATCTCGCGGCTTTATTTTTGGTGCACCGCTATCTTACGCGTTAGGGATCCCTTTTATTCCTGTTCGTAAGCCAGGCAAGCTACCACGCGAAGTGATTCGCCAAGATTACCTACTTGAATACGGTGAAGACACATTAGAGCTTCATGTTGATGCTATTGTCCCAGGCGACAAAGTATTATTAGTTGACGATTTATTAGCTACTGGTGGCACAATTGAAGCCACAGCAAAGCTAGTTGCAAAATTAGGCGGCACAGCCACTGATGCAGCGTTTGTTGTTTCATTACCAGAGCTTGGTGGTGAGCAGCGTATAGAAAAAATGGGTATTAAAATCTTAAAACTGGTTGAGTTTGAAGGCGAGTAATTGATGAGTTATCAGGTTCTAGCGAGAAAATGGCGTCCGCAAACCTTTCATGAATTGGTTGGCCAGTCTCATGTAAAGCAAGCGCTTGTTAATGCGCTAACGCAAAATAGACTGCATCACGCTTATTTATTCACTGGAACCCGTGGTGTGGGTAAAACGACCATTGCGCGTATTTTTGCTAAAAGCTTAAATTGTGATGAGGGTATATCGGCGTCTCCTTGTGGGCAATGTAGCAGTTGTACTGACATAGAAGCAGGGCGATACATTGACTTACTTGAAATCGATGCCGCTTCTCGCACCAAAGTAGAAGATACTCGTGAAATTCTTGATAACGTTCAATATGCCCCCACGCGTGGACGTTACAAAGTATACCTAATAGATGAAGTACACATGCTCTCTAAGCATAGCTTTAACGCGTTATTAAAAACGTTGGAAGAGCCGCCAGAGCATGTGAAATTTTTACTAGCAACCACTGATCCGCAAAAGTTACCTGTTACCATTTTATCACGCTGTTTACAGTTTAACTTAAATGCACTTTCGCAAAGCGAAATTAAAACTCAGCTTGAGCATGTACTTACTCAAGAGGAGTTAAACTTTGATAAAGATGCGCTAAGTATTATTGCAAAAGCCGCCGATGGCAGTATGCGTGACGCGTTGAGCTTAACCGACCAAGCTATTGCGCAAACCAACGGCGACATAAACAATCAAGCCGTACAAGCTATGCTTGGTTTAATGGACACACATTACAGCCAAAGTTTGCTTGCTGCTTTGTTAGCACAAGATGGTGGCGCACTGATGGACGAAATAGCCCAAGTAGCGAGCCGTAATCCTAACTATATTGCACTACTTGATGATTTAATTGCATTAACTCACCTTATTCAATTAACTCAGCTTGTCCCGCAAGCAGCGCAACTTGATGATAAAAACGCCGATTATGTTAGTCATGTTGCACAGCACACCCAGGCTCAACAAATACAGGTTTATTACCAGTTACTATTAAACGGTAAAAAAGACTTACAATGGGCGCCAGAGCCTCGTTTAGGCTTTGAAATGATAATGCTGCGTTTATTAGCATTTGAATCTGCAGGTACAACGCCTGCTCAATCGCTTCCTGAGCCTAGTGACACACCAAGTGCTACAACGCCTGCGCCAACCAGTAGTAAAGGCCGTGCCGATGCGCTGCGTGATATATTAAATAAAAATAAAACACCATCGCAAGACGAAACCCCTGCTCCGCAAGTAATGGTTGAGAAAAGCCAAAACCAAAGCACTGCGCAAAGCCAAACAATTGATGAACCAGTAGAGCAACCGCCCACAGAGCAGCTAACACGCTCGCCAAGTGAGCAACACAGCAACAGCGCATCAGCTGCGGCTCAAAGCCCGCAAAACGATATACCGAGCCCTGTGCAGCAAAGTGCGCACATAGCTAAGAGTGACGATGCTGCTGAGCGCCAAAGTGAAGACGATGCTTATCTGCAACACAGTAATATGGAGCAAAGCTTAGCTGCACAATTTGATGATGTTATGAGCAGTGCGGTAGATCAAGGTTATAACCCTGCACCTGTAGCGCAACACACACAACCCGTGCCTGAAAACGCCGATGCTAAAGATAGCAGTGTGCGTGAACAAGAAGCTCAAGCACAATCAGCAATTGCGCGAATTTTACGGGATAGAAATATATCGGGGGCAGGCAGGCTTTCTGGGGGGAGTGTAAATACCCCTGAGCAAGCGCAAACACCAAAAACACCTGCCCAAGCTACGCCTAACAGCGAAGCAAAGCCACACAATACAAGCCCGCAAGCGAGTGAGTCACAAAACGATTCACCGCCATGGCATGACCATGCGCAAGGCGATAGCGAAAAAAAGCCAACGCTCCCAGTAACAGGGAGCCAAACGCCAGCTGAGCCAGTAACGCAAAGCCAGCCAGCGCGTAAGGTTGATTTTAAAGAAAAGCATCAAACAATTACTGAAAACTTAGCGCCTGAGCTGCTGGAGCAAATTAATCCGCAAAAAAAGCCTGAGGTAATAGAGCAAGAGCCCGCTATACCGGTCCCAGATGATTTTCAAAGCCCAATTAGCGAGATTAAATTTGCGCATCAGCAAGATGAGTGGGCTTATTTAATTAAGCGTATGGGGCTTGGTGGGCGAATGCGCCAATTTGCATTACACTCGATTTTTACCAAGCAAGGCGACAGTTTACATATTGACGTGGATGAATCGCAAAAACACTTAGATACGCCCATGCTTAGGCAAAAGCTCGATGCGGCGTTATCAAGCATATACGGGCATAACGTATCGCTGAGTATTAACTTTGCAAAAGGGGTGATTGACT
Source organism: Pseudoalteromonas sp. Angola-30 (assembly GCF_028599215.1). Taxonomy (NCBI): domain Bacteria; kingdom Pseudomonadati; phylum Pseudomonadota; class Gammaproteobacteria; order Alteromonadales; family Pseudoalteromonadaceae; genus Pseudoalteromonas; species Pseudoalteromonas sp. Angola-30. Next base: position 3,636 of record NZ_JAQREI010000011.1, on the reverse strand, counting down.
CGCCTTATTTAATTCAGCAAAAAATAGATGCAGGGCGTCATCAGCAAGCAATTGATGTGATCACATCTGATGAAAACATAGTACAATTTCAGCAGCTATTTAGCGCCGAAATTGACGAAAACAGTATTCAGGCATTGTAATTAAATACAATCGCCCTTATCTTCATGACAACTAGAGTTTAAAAGAAAGAGAGAAAATTATGTTTAAAGGTGGAATGGGTAACATGATGAAGCAAGCGCAGCAAATGCAAGAGCGCATGCAAAAAGCCCAAGACGAAATCGCGACAATGGAAGTTGTTGGCGAAGCCGGCGCAGGCCTTGTAAAAGTAACCATGCTTGGTAATCATAACGTGCGTCGTGTTGAGCTTGATGAAAGCCTTATGGAAGACGACAAAGACATGATTGAAGATTTACTTGCTGCAGCATGTAACGATGCTGTTCGCCGCGTTGCTGACGAAACGCAAGAGCGTATGGGCAAAGTAACTGGCGGTATGCAATTACCACCAGGTATGAAAATGCCGTTTTAAGCAAATATGCAACTTTCAGATAGTTTAACGCAGCTTATAGAAGCGCTACGTTGCCAACCGGGTATTGGTCCTAAGTCGGCTCAGCGCATTGCGTTTCATTTATTAGAGCGCGATCGTAAAGGCGGTACTCAACTTGGTAACGCATTGACCAAAGCCATGGGCGCGGTTGGGCATTGTCAGTCGTGCCGCACTTTTACTGAGCAAGCGCAGTGTGATATTTGCTTAAGTACAAAACGCCAAGACAGTGGTGTGCTGTGTGTTGTTGAATCGCCTACCGATGTGTTGGCAATAGAGCAAACAGGCCAATACCTTGGTTTATATTTTGTACTTATGGGGCATTTATCGCCAATTGACGGTATTGGCCCTAAAGAAATAGGCCTTGATATACTTGAACAAAAGCTCTCGCATGGCGGTATTAACGAAGTGATTTTAGCTACCAACCCTACGGTTGAGGGCGAAACCACTGCACATTATATTGCCCAGCTTTGCCATAAATATAAAGTAGGGGCCTCGCGTATAGCGCATGGTATACCTGTTGGTGGCGAGCTTGATTTAGTAGATGGCACTACGTTAATGCATGCATTTAGTGGCCGCCGAGCGGTTATGCAGGACTAACACAACTATCTGAAATCGTTTTAAAAGCCTACATAGTAAAATATGTGGGCTTTTTTGTGTTTGCTATTTAATTACCGTATAACGTGTGTGAGTTTGCCGGTAATCATATTAAATTAATAAATGAGTTAAACTTGGCGACGTTGTGTTATAAATTATTGACTAACAACAACTAGATAACGTGATAGTTGCACGGCTCACGCGCCTTAAAAATATCGCTCAAGTTGCTATAAAAACATCAGGAATTTATCTGATTAGTAAGGAGTACTATGCAAAATAATAAACACGACAATAAAGGCGGTTTACTCAGCAGTAAGCGCTTTTTACCGCTATTTGTAACGCAGTTTTTGTCGGCTATGAATGATAATGTGTATAAGCAATCCGTGCTTATAATGTTAGTGTTTCAAGCTGCAACCCTTGGCGATGGTGCGCTGTATTCAAACCTTGCAGCGGGCTTATTTATATTACCGTTTTTTTTATTCTCAGGAATGGCGGGGCAATTAGCCGAAAAAACAGAAAAATCAAAGCTGATCCGGCTTGTTAAATTTTGCGAAATACCGATTATGGTTATTGGCGCAGCCTCTATTTTTACGCAATATGTATGGTTAATGCTGACCACCGTGTTTTTTATGGGCTTGCAAAGTACTTTTTTTGGCCCGCTTAAGTATTCAATATTGCCGCAGCATGTGGCGCCTAACGAATTAACAAAAGCCAATGGCCTGGTTGAGTCTGCCACTTTTGTCGCTATTTTAATTGGTACTATTTTTGGCACCTATTACATTACCCAAACAACAGGTCCAACTATTATTAGTATTGCCGTGTTGATACTTGCGGTACTTGGCTTTTTCAGCAGCCGCTTTATTCCTATAAGTCAAGCCAATAATCCTAATTTGCACTTTACCTATAATATTTTTTCATCCACTAAAAATGTATTTAAAGCGCTTAACGCTCAAACAGAATCGGTTGGTAAATCGGTGTTGGGTATAAGCTGGTTTTGGCTAATAGGCGCGGTTATTTTAACGGCATTACCTAATTACGTTAAGCATGTAATGGGTGGCGATGAACTCGTGGTAACCAGTGCGCTGGTGGTGTTTTCGCTAAGCATTGCCGTGGGGTCTTTGTTGTGCGAAAAGCTCTCGCGCTCACGTATTGAGCTGGGCATTGTACCTTTTGGCGCTATTTTAATTACGCTATTTTTGTATTTACTAAGCCAAGAGCCGGCTATTAGTGAATATATCGCGCCCTCTGAAAACTTATTAACCCTAAAGCAAGTGCTCAATACGGGTGACATGGTATGGCATTTTGTTTGGATGGCAGGTATTGGTATTGCATCCGGCTTTTATACTGTGCCGCTGTATGCGCTTATTCAACAGCGTACCGAGGAGGCAAGTCGTTCACGGGTGATAGCTGCTAATAATGTGCTTAATGCGCTCTTTATGGTTGGCAGTGCCATATTAAGTATTGTAACGCTCTCTGTTTTAGAGTGGCATATCTCGTCGTTACTATTGCTTTTGGCGGCGCTTAACTTGCTTATCTCTATTTATATTTACACTAAGGTGCCGGAATTTTTCTTGCGCTTTGTTATCTATATTTTAGCCATATGCATGTATCGTGTGCGCACAAAAGGGCATGAAAATATTCCAAGCGAAGGCGCAGCCGTTATTGTGGCTAACCATGTTAGCTTTGTAGATTGGATGTTTATTTTAGCCACTTCGCCTAGGCCTATACGCTTTATGGTGTTTGCTCCCATTTATTACTCAAAAGCGCTGCATTGGCTATTTAAAATGGCAAAAGCTATTCCAATTGATAGCGAAAAAGCCAACCCAAAGGCGTTTTCAAAAGCATTTGATGAGGTTGCCGCAGCGCTTGAACGCGGTGAGTTAGTTGGTATTTTTCCTGAAGGAAAACTAACAAGTAATGGTGAAATGGACATGTTTAGGCGGGGCGTTGAGCGCATTATAGCGCGCACACCTGTGCCTGTTGTGCCCGTTCACTTAGGTGGCTTGTGGGGCAGTATGTTTAGCCGTAAAGCCAAGTGGCAACTACCACGCCTTAAATGGTCGTTAGTATCGGTGAGTGTGGGAGAGCCGATTGGCGCTGAGCAGGTAAGTGCTAATTATTTGCACGAACAAGTCAGTGCTTTAAAAAGCCCAGCACGCTAAAAATACACCGTAATTTAACTCTAAAAGCCACATTTTTATGTGGCTTTTTATTTATGTCAGCACAAAAGCTGCTTTTTTAAATTTTTCCCTTGAAGTTACTCCACCTCACCCCATATTAAGTGCATAACGCAGACACTTTGCTAATTGGAGATACATAAATGACTGCAGCACAAAAAGAAACATTAGGCTTTCAAACAGAAGTAAAACAACTATTAAACTTAATGATTCATTGCCTCTAGTCATCTACCGCTATTTATTTTTATCCCTCTTTTACCCCCTTTATTTCATCTAAAACAATAACTTAAATGTATAGCTAACACTCCTATCTACGGTTAT
>NZ_JAQREI010000102.1:0-232 GCF_028599215.1 Pseudoalteromonas sp. Angola-30 | reverse complement strand
AAAATCTAAATGAGTACCAATTTGTGTACCAAAACGGAAAAAGGCAAGACCATGACACAAGAAAAAAACATTGAAAAACATGAGTTTGGTTCAGATACGGGCAAGCTATTAAACTTAATGATTCATTGCCTCTAGTCATCTACCGCTATTTATTTTTATCCCTCTTTTACCCCCTTTATTTCATCTAAAACAATAACTTAAATGTATAGCTAACACTCCTATCTACGGTTAT
>NZ_JAQREI010000101.1:0-234 GCF_028599215.1 Pseudoalteromonas sp. Angola-30 | reverse complement strand
AGCAAATGGGACATTATCATTGCGTCGGGGCGGCCTTATGCGGTGCACGCTTTCGAGCTGTTTCGTTTAACTCAGGGTTCGGCATGAGTCTGGCTATTTATTAAATCCCAGACAGCAAAAAACCCGTCACATCGCTGTAACGGGTTTCTCTTATTTGGAGCCTGGCAATGTCCTACTTTCACATAGCAAATGCTACACTATCATCGGCGCTGTTTCGTTTCACTACTGAGTTCG
>NZ_JAQREI010000100.1:0-254 GCF_028599215.1 Pseudoalteromonas sp. Angola-30 | reverse complement strand
AAGTAGATAGATACTTAGACTTAAAAAATATTATCAGAATTTTCCAAATTTATGAGGTGACTCTTAGCGCGTAGCGTTAACATTGAGGCACCTTGCGCAAAGGAAATAGTAGCACTACGTGCTTGTCATTACTCCTTTGCACCTAATTTGCTTGGTAACCATAGCGTTTTGGACCCACCTGACCCCATGCCGAACTCAGTAGTGAAACGAAACAGCGCCGATGATAGTGTAGCATTTGCTATGTGAAAGTAGGA
>NZ_JAQREI010000099.1:0-255 GCF_028599215.1 Pseudoalteromonas sp. Angola-30 | reverse complement strand
TGGACCCACCTGACCCCATGCCGAACTCAGTAGTGAAACGAAACAGCGCCGATGATAGTGTAGCATTTGCTATGTGAAAGTAGGACATTGCCAGGCTCCAAATAAGAGAAACCCGTTACAGCGATGTAACGGGTTTTTTGCTGTCTGGGATTTAATAAATAGCCAGACTCATGCCGAACCCTGAGTTAAACGAAACAGCTCGAAAGCGTGCACCGCATAAGGCCGCCCCGACGCAATGATAATGTCCCATTTGCT
>NZ_JAQREI010000098.1:0-255 GCF_028599215.1 Pseudoalteromonas sp. Angola-30 | reverse complement strand
AAACATTGTAATCACCGACAGTAATGGCGATGAAACACCGCTCACCGCCACCGTGGATGTCAACGGCAACTGGCAAGCAATCAGTCCAGAATTACCTGATGGCAGCTACAGTGTACAAGCCAGCATTGCGGATGCGGCGGGCAATACAGGAGGCGCTACGCAATCGGGCACCCTTGATAGCCTTGCACCGACTCTGACACTCGATACTGTGGGTGCCACCAACGACAGCACGCCAACCATTAGTGGTACCACGAA
>NZ_JAQREI010000010.1:0-141353 GCF_028599215.1 Pseudoalteromonas sp. Angola-30 | reverse complement strand
GCTGCAGATAAACCTAAGCTTGCGGCTGCTAAACCTATAGCTATTTTGTTTTTAACAAAAAGCGATCTTCTTATCATTGTGTATCCCCCCTGTCGTGGGTAATTATGTGTGATCAAGTTATTGTTTTTAGTGTAATCTTAACGATAGAAGCGATTATAAAAAATTACAAATGGTCGCGTTCAATCAATTATTATATTTTTTGAGCTGACGTTTACGTATTGGTAAGACGTCATACCAGATAATTTATACACGTAAATTAACAATAGAACAAATTGAAATTAACAAAAAGATAATATTTTTATGTATCTATAACATAAAAACAGCAGGTTAGGCGATACGTTCGAGGCGAATAAATTTATTCTCGGGGGTAAGTAAAAGTCTAAAACGCCCTCTTATTCCTATAGATGAAATGTAAGGGCGTAAGTGCGAGGCGGCAAAGCGTATTGTTTTACCGTTATCCTCAACCACTTGTACTGAGCTAAAACGACCATGGTAGTAGTCCATGCATTTGTTATAGCTCAGGTGTAAAGAGAAGTAATACTCAATCATTTAATTAAGCGCTTTTTCAACCTTTTCAAATAAATCAGCACTTAATCCTTCAAGGTTTGCTAAGCGTTGCAACTGTGCTTTCATTGCTTGAGCACGGGTTGTGTCAAAGCGTTTCCACGACATGAAAGGCGTTAACATTCTAGAGGCATTTTGCGGATTTATCGCGTTTAGCTTAATAAGTAAATCACCTAATAATGCGTAGCCTTCACCATCTTTTCGGTGAAATTGTGCGGTATTAAAATGACTAAAGCTACCCACTAATGCGCGTACACGATTTGGGTTTGAAAAATCAAAGCTAGGATGCGCGTACAACGCTTTTATATTCTCAATAGCATCATCACCAGATTGCATAGCCTGTAGTGCAAACCATTTGTCCATAACTAAAACATCATGACGCCACTGGCTATCAAAGTGATCTAACAACGTTGTTCTTAATGGGTGTGATGCTTTTACTACCGCACTTAATGAGGCTAAAACATTGGTCATATTCGGTGAATCTGCCGATTTTTTAATAAAGCGGTCAACTTGCTCAGAAGGTATTTTAGCTAAGTAATGTAAACAAACACCTTTAAGCGCTCTTATAGCCACTGCATCTGGATTTATACTGCCATCATCTACTAACGAACTGTAACAATGTAAAAGCTCATCAGATAATTGCTCGGCAATCTGTTGCTCAAACAATCTTGTGATTGTAATGATTTCGTCAACAGGAATTATGTCAAACTCAGCGGCAAACGTGTCAAAGCTTGGCAGTTTTATAAGCTCTGCTACCAGTGCTAAATCGCCACTTTGTGCGCTTATTAACACACGTAGTGCATTAATAACGTTTTCACTTAATGTTGCATGTTCAGGTGCGTTGACTGCTTGCTTAACTGCATTAATAAATAACTGCTGCTGCGCATCCCAACGCGAAAAATCGCTGCGCGCATAACGCATAATATGCAGTAAATCAGGTTCTGAATTTTGCTGGCTTAAAATACAGGGCGCTGAAAAATCTTCAAGTAGTACAGCCACTGGGCGAGCAGGTATTTGATCAAAGTAAAACGTTTGCGTTGGCGCAGTTACGTTAAGCACGTGGTCGCGTTTTTCACCGTGATAAGTAAGTGCAATACTTTGCCCATTTTCATCTAATAATTCGATGGCAAATGGAATGTGAAGGCTCTTATTATCTGGCTGATTTAGCGGAGCTGATTGCTCAATTGTTAAAGTATAAAGTTGCTTATCGTGATCATAGTGCTGTGTTGCATTTAATCGTGGTGTACCTGATTGGCTATACCAACGCTTAAATTGCGTTAAATCTATGCCTGAAGCATCACTCATTGCAGCAACAAAATCATCACAGGTAACCGCTTGACCATCATGGCGTTCAAAGTAAAGCTGCATCCCTTTTTGAAAGTTAACCTCACCTAACAGGGTGTGCATCATTCTGATAACTTCAGCCCCTTTATCGTACACCGTTACGGTATAAAAGTTATTCATTTCGATAACTTTTTCAGGGCGAATTGGGTGCGCCATTGGTCCCGCATCTTCACTAAACTGATGTGTGCGCATTACTTTAACAGCATCAATGCGGTTAAGTGCGCGTGAGCCTAAATCGCTACTAAATTCTTGGTCTCTAAATACTGTGAGCCCTTCTTTTAACGATAGCTGAAACCAGTCTCTACAGGTAACACGGTTTCCCGTCCAGTTATGAAAATACTCATGACCAACAATCGACTCTATCGTGTGATAATCTTTATCGGTGGCGGTTTCTTGGTTAGCCAATACGCATTTACTATTAAATACATTTAGCCCTTTATTTTCCATTGCTCCCATATTGAAAAAATCTACGGCAACAATCATGTAAATATCTAAGTCGTATTCTAGGTTAAAGCGTGTTTCATCCCAATCCATGGCTTTTTTTAATGAGTTAATTGCATGTGGTGTTTTCGATAAATTGCCTTTATCAACAAATAAAGCAAGCTCAATTTCGCGCCCACTTTTTGTTGTGTAGGTGTCTTTTAGTACATCAAAATCACCCGCTACTAATGCAAATAAGTAACTTGGCTTTTTAAATGGGTCTTGCCATTTAGCAAAATGGCGGCCATCAGCTGTTTCACCACTGTCAATTTGGTTACCATTTGACAGTAAATGCTTAAAGCTTTTATCAGCAATAATCGTCACATCGTATGTGCTTAATACGTCAGGGCGGTCTAAAAAGTAGGTTATTTTTCTAAAACCTTGCGCTTCACATTGCGTGCAATATGCTCCACCAGATAAATACAAGCCTTCTAAAGAGGTATTTGTATCAGGAGAAATTTCTGTAACAATTTTAAGCTGGCATGTGTGAGGTAAATCATTAATGATTAGGTGCTCACCTTCAATCTTATAATTAGTATAAGCAATATTGTCTACTTGCAGCTCCACTAATTGTAAGTCTATGCCATCTAACACAAGCGCTGAATTTTGATTTGTTGTTCTTTTAAGTGTTAGTAGCGCCGTCACTTTTGTATTTAGTGGTTGTAAGTCAAAAGTGAGTTCAGTGTGCTCTATAGAAAAATTAGGCGCAGTGTAGTCTTTTAAGTATTGCGCTTTTGGCTTTGCTGAAACAGTCATAGTTACTCCAACTAAAGCTCCTTAAAAAAGGAGCTATTTAGATTTAAGCAGGTTGCTTGGGTTCAATGCGTAAAATTTTAATGCCTACGTACGCATAAATAATGGCTAAGAAAGGGTTAATTAAATTAAAGAAAGCATACAAGGCATAGTCAAATGGGTTTATTAATAAAACGCTTTGCATGTACGCACCACAGGTATTCCACGGAATTAACGGGCTTGTTATTGTGCCGCCATCTTCTAAAGTACGCGATAAATTAACGGGCTTTAAGCCACGCTTTTTATATTCTTCTTTAAACATACGACCTGGCACTACAATAGCAATGTATTGATCAGCCGCTATTAAGTTGGTGCCCACACAAGTAGCAATGGTTGATGTAATAAGCGAGCCCGTGCTTTTTGCAATTTTTAAAATGCTCTTAACAAAAATATCTAATAAACCGGTTTTTTCCATAATGGCACCAAACATAAGAGCTGTCATGATCAGCCATGTTGTAGTTAACATCCCTGCCATACCGCCACCACTGAGCAATGAATCCATTTTGTCATCACCCGTGTCGATGCTAAAACCATCGAAAAAAGTTGTCCAAATAATTTTAAAATAACCAACCAACTCACCCTGAGAAAGGTCAATTTGTGTCGCAATTAAATCAGACTGAAACAACATTGCCCACACAGCACCAATTACAGCGCCAATTGAAATAGCCGGAAACGCTGGCATTTTTTTAATAGCTAAAACTAGCAGCACAATTAATGGAATTAACATTTCAAAGCCTATATTAAAGTTCTGCTCTAAAATCGCTGTTATTTCGTCAATCCTGCCGGCTTCGTTAGAAGCCGTTGCATTAAAGCCCATAAATATAAAAATGATTAATGCAATGACAAAGCTAGGAACAGTAGTCCATAACATGTGGTGAATATGTTCAAATAAATCAGCTCCAACAACAGCCGGTGCTAAGTTAGTAGTTTCAGAAAGCGGGCTGAGTTTGTCACCAAAGTAAGCTCCCGAAATAACCGCCCCTGCCGTCACAGTTTGATCAAGCCCTAACCCGGTGGCCACCCCTAAAAGCGCCACACCTATGGTGGCAGCTGTGGTCCAAGAGCTACCTATACTCATTGCAACAATGCCACAAATTAAGCAGCTTGCGGCGTAAAACCAGCTTGGGTTAATAACCTGTAAGCCATAATAAATGAGCGTTGGCACGGTACCCGACAACAGCCAAGTACCAATTAAGGCACCCACCATTAATAAAATTAAAATAGCCCCCAATGATAAGGTAATACCTTCAATCATGGCTTCTTCAAGCTTTTTCCACGTATAGCCATTTTTTAGCCCTATTAATGCCGCAGCAAAGGTGGCAAATAATAACGCTATTTGGTTAGGACCTGATGACGAGTTATCGCCAAATAAATATACCGCTGCGCCTAAAAGGCAAATTAAAACAGTGATAGGAACAAGTGCATCAAAAAACGAGGCGGGTTTAATCGGTTTTTCTAAAGGCTTCAAAATAGTGACTCCTGCACACCACAAATCGTGGCGTGGTTATTTATTATTTTTAGCGTATCAGTGCTTTTTTTAAGCCACAGTAATGTAACTCAATTTAGTAATTCGCGATTATAGCAATTTAGCGAAATTTAGGTAACAAAAAAGGCGCAAAAAGCGCCTTTTAAACGGGGTAAACACGTGTTTATTTTTTAGCGATACGGCCAAAGTTAATGTAATCTTGAGTGATCAGTGCTGCCTCTTCTAAGAAAGGGTCAAGCTCTTCAATCACCTCAGGTACATCATCTAGGTTTTCTATTGGCTCCTTACCTAAACGCTTTAAACGCTCATTAGTGCGCGCTAGAGTACGTGCTTCATTTTCATCTTTTTCTTTAATACGATCTGCTTCAACTAAAGAAATAGTTTTGCGGTCTTTCTCTTCATTGTAACGGGCAATATCATCAAATACGTAACCAAACTCTGGCTCTGACTTAATACGTACTTCGTGCTGTTTTTCAAGATAAGTGATTACAGGCGTTAAATTACCCTGCCTATTATACTTAGCTCGTACTATGCTATCCCACGGCAATGCATTATCTTGCTTGCTCTCGCCCCACTCTGCTGGGTCTATCGCAGAAGGAAATGAAATATCAGGAATAACCCCTTTATGCTGAGTACTGCCGCCGTTTATACGGTAAAACTTAGCAATAGTGTATTGTACGCTACCTAAGTCATTGTCGTATAAATCGTACGCACGACCTAAGCCTTTGTGCTGCTGAACCGTTCCCTTACCAAAGGTTTGCTCGCCTATAATTACTGCGCGGCCATAGTCTTGCATTGCGGCGGCAAAAATTTCAGAGGCTGAAGCACTATAACGGTCAACTAAAACAGTTAATGGGCCATCGTAGTAGGTAATTCCGTCACGGTCTTTTTGCTCTTCAATACGGTTATTTAATGTATGAATTTGTACAACCGGACCTTGGTCAAAAAACAAGCCTGATAGCTGTGTGGCTTCATATAATGATCCACCGCCATTTTGGCGCAAATCAATAATAATACCGTCTACGTTTTCTTCTTTAAGTTTAGCTAATTCAACTTTAACGTCTTTTGAAAGATTGTTGTAAAAGCCTGGGATCTCAATAACACCAATTTTTGAAGTTAAATTTGAATAACTGGCTTCAAATACTTCAGATTTAGCAGCCCTATCTTCTAAGCGAATTTTATCACGGGTGATTTCAACTACTTTAGGCGTGCCATGTGCATCAGAGCCTTTAAGATACTGTAAACGTACCTTAGTGCCTTTAGGGCCTTTGATTAAATCAACTACATCATCTAAACGCCAGCCAATAACATCAACAAACTCTTTTTGATCTTGGGCAACACCAATAATTTTGTCGTCAGCTTTTAGCTGCTCTGTTTTATCGGCAGGTCCACCTGGTACTAAGCTGCGAATAACGGTGTAATCTTCATCTGGGCTTAAAACGGCGCCAATGCCTTCAAGCTCTAGGTCCATATCCATTTTAAATTGTTCTGCGCGGCGCGGCGATAAGTACGACGTATGCGCCTCAATGCTTCGCGCTAGCGAGTTCATTACAATTTGAAATGCATCTTCTGAATTTGTTTGAACTAAACGTTTTTGTGCATTTTTATAACGCTTAGTAAGGACCTCTTTGATCCCTTCCCAATCTTTGCCTGTCATTTTTAAACGTAAGGCATCGTATTTAACGCGTTCACGCCAAATTTCATCAAGCTCAGCTTGCGATGCTGGCCATGCTGAATCTTCACGGTCAAAAAAGTATTCATCGTCTTTATCAAACGTCATTTCTTTATCTAGTAATGATAAAGAGTAATCATAACGTTCAAAACGGCGCTTTAAGCTTAAGTTAAAAATATCAAACGTAAAGCCAAGCTTACCGGTGGTAATCGCATTATCAAAATCGTTGCGGTATTTTTCAAACGCAGCAATGTCGCTTGCTAAAAACACACTTTTATTAAAATCAAGGGATTCGATATAACGATCGTACACTTTGCTAGAAAGCCCATCGTTAAATCGAACCGGTGTATAGTGTGAACGAGCAAATAAGTTAGCCACTCGTTTGCTGGCAGTGCCATGTTGACTTTCTTGTTTAAGTACAGGCAAGTCTTCAAGTTTTGCCGCTTCTACGGAAGCGAATAAAGAACCCGAAAACAGGGCAGCAACTAACGGAATGAGCGTAAACTTTTTACTCATACACAACTCCTTAATTTATTTACAACTTAAATAATGTATAAGCTGTCAGCTTTGGTTTTAACTTGCATGCCAGTTACTAATTCAACATGAACTTCGTCTTTGTTTACTTCAGTAATTACCGCATTTACAAGTGCTTGGCCAAGTTTAACCTTAACCTTGTTATTAACCTTGACCTCACTTGCAGGTAAAGGTTCAACTTTTCCTGAACGTTTAGCAGGGGCTGCTTTAGCTAGTTTGTTAGCTTGTGCATTGTTTTTGCTAGCGTGGGCTGGTTTTTTCTTGAAAGATTTAGAATCTGAATCTTGGCGTGGACGCTGTTGTTTTTTGCGTTTTGCCATTTTAGCACGGCTTTCTTCTAGTGCTTTTTGAGCGTGGTCAATGTGCTCTTGCTCAACTTTTTCACCTTGATTGCCATCAAGATCAATACGAAACTCTGACTTTGTCACAGCTTCTAAATAACGCCAGTTAGACGTGTATTTTCTAAGCGCTTGACGTACTTGAGTCTTACTTACTTTTTCAGACCCTTCGATACGCTCGGCAATATCTTTAAAAATACCGACTTTAAGCGGTTTAATACCGTCTTTTTGTTTAAAACATTGTGGAAATTCTTGATAAAGAAATTCCAGCACTTCATTAATATCTTTTAGCTTGTTTGTGGTTTCCATTTTAGAACCTATTTTTCACATCTTTTCATCAAGGGACGAGTCAACGTAGTGTATTACCCAGTCGATTAACTCTTCGAAGTCGGCTTCAAGTACAGCCAAATCACCTCGAAGGTGTTCCCAAATACCATTTATTATTTCATCGATTGATTCACAATCTAAATCATCTGGAAGTTTATCCCAGGCTATGTGAATCAAATCATTGAGCGTTTCCGCTACATGTTCTTCTTCCCCTTCCCAATCGCCTACATCTTGTACTGCGAATAGGTAGTCTTGAACATTTAGCAAGTCTTTCATTATAAGCTTGCCTCTAAGCATTTAACTAATGCTTCAAGACCTGCTTGGTCATCAGTATCAAATCGACCAATAGTTGGGCTATCGATATCAAGAACAGCAACTATTTTATCATTTTTCATGATAGGTACAACAATCTCAGAGTTAGACGCTGCATCGCAGGCTATGTGGCCATCAAACGCATGTACATCTTCGATTAGTTGAGTTTCTAACGTTGCTGCAGCCGTACCACACACCCCTTTACCAACAGGGATACGAATACACGCTGGATTACCTTGAAAAGGCCCAAGCACTAATTCACTTGGCGAATCCATAAAGTAAAAGCCCGCCCAATTTACATCTTCTAATGAGGTAAATAATAGCGCACTTACGTTAGCCATATTAGCAATGACATTAGATTCACCAGCAATTAGTGATTCAGTTTGCTTAACTAATGACTGGTAAAAATCGTGCTTTTGCATACCAAACTACTTCTTATTAAACAGACAGTAGCTAAAGGTACTCTTTGTCGTGAAAAATTGAAACCTTTTACAGGCAAAAAAACAGAAATAGCGCAGTTTTTCAGCACGCTTGATTAATATTTCTGCAATTATTTTTTTGATGTTTTACGCAGGCCAAATAAAAATAGTCCTGCGGCAAAAGCGGCCATTACACTATTAATTAAAAATATCTCGCCTGTTGTAGCACTGAGTAAATAACTAAATATTGCGCCACCGAGCAGCCCAAGAGTCAGTACACCTGAATAATTCACTTTTGCATACTTAAACATAAGCAAATAACCCGGTACGACAAAAGCGGCCATAGTCAGTCCAACAATATGTGCGTTCGCGATTGCACTCATCAGTAGTTGTAAAAAAATGGTAACCGCATCGCCATTCATAGTGAGCCCATAATAAAGGCCAAGTAAACTACCAACAATCACAGGGGATAATAAAGAAAGCGCGACACTTTTGGCTAGTTGATGTTTCATATAAGTTCCTAAATACACACTACAAACATTATCTTAAGCATGCACCAAGTTCTTAAGGTTAGAAACAGAGACTATGGTCGTAATTTATGATGGGAAAACAAGCACTCTTTAAACTGCTGTAACTAGGCATTTTAATTTTATAAAAATATACCATAGCGTTTATAGCAAAGGTATTTAACCCCCTTTGAAAGGTGTGATAATTTGAAGATTTAATTTATGTTGGGCTGTTTAGTGAATGGTTTAATAAATGGTTTTGCTAACAAAAAACAAACACGCATTGTGCTGTCAGCCCACACTTACTTTGCGCTGCTTAGTCGCCTATAAGACTAAGTTCACTACCTTATAGGCGCTATCGTCAATAAACCTAACCTTTAGATTGCAATATTAAATACGTCGTAGGTATACAGCACAGCAAAGCTGCAAAAGTGACGATGTATCGTTAATTGTGCCAAAAGGTTGAAATACAAATAAAACAAACAACGTTACCAACGAGAGCATCATTGCACGATAAACAATAAGTTTTCTTGAAGGTAAATCATCCTTGAGCCACAACATACTATTTTAATTACCAATTTTAAAATCTAAAAAATAAAAGTAGCAAATTAATATGTTATTAATCTATTAATAGCGGCTAATAGCAAACCGAAATGGGGAAATAAGCGAGGAAACCTAAGGTGGCCTGATAATAAAGCGTAAAAACAAAAAAGCCCGCTAAAAGCGGGCTTAAATATAATGGTGGAGAGATAGGGATTTGAACCCTAGATGGGCTACAAACCCATGCCGGTTTTCAAGACCGGTGCATTCGACCACTCTGCCATCTCTCCGAAAGTGCTATAAATTACAAGTAAGAGTGTACTCATAATTATTGTAATAAGGTGGTGGAGAGATAGGGATTTGAACCCTAGATAGGCTACAAACCTATGCCGGTTTTCAAGACCGGTGCATTCGACCACTCTGCCATCTCTCCGCACGGCCTGCATAATAGGGAAACCCATTGGCTTTGTGAAGCTTTTTTTTAAAAAAATTGTTTAAGTGCTTAAAAAACAATTAATTTGTTTAAAGATAAAACAAATAATTTCTTTTTGATGCTTTAATGAACTTTAATTAAAAAATAACACTCTATTGATCTACAAAGGTTTGCCCAAACATATAAGAGTTGGTAATCTAATTTTAGTTAAATTATCGAAACAAACATGTTTCACTTAAAGGAGCTCTACAATGGCATTTAATCATTCGTACAATACCGCTAAACCGGTAATGTCGACCATTGAAACAAACAAGGTACTTAAAAACACCTATTTCTTACTGGCCATGACATTAGCATTTAGTGCTGTTACGGCGGGTATTTCAATGGCATTACAATTACCTTACTTTATGGGAATTGTGTTCACACTGGTTTCGTTTGGTTTATTATTTGTTGTAAACAAAAAAGCAGACTCAGCCTCAGGCGTGTTTTGGGTGTTTGCTTTTACAGGCTGTATGGGCGCAGGCCTTGGCCCACTACTTAACTATTATGCAGCTATGCCTAATGGCCCTATGCTTATTATGCAGGCGCTTGGTTCTACTGCATTAATATTTTTTGGTCTATCGGCTTATGCATTAAACACTAAAAAAGACTTCTCATTTATGGGTGGTTTTTTAACAGTAGGCTTACTAGTGGTTATTGTTGCAAGCATAGTTAACATCTTCATTGGCAGCTCGCTAATGTTTATGGTGCTTAACGCTGCTGTAGTGTTAATTATGTCTGGCTTAATCTTATTTGATACTAGCCGTATTATTAATGGCGGCGAAACTAACTACATTCGCGCGACGGTCGCTCTATACTTAAACGTATATAACCTATTTACTTCTTTACTGCACCTTCTTGGCGCAAGTGATGACTAATTAAATAGTTCTGTTAAAATAGCCCCTTTATTGGGGCTTTTTTATTGGAATTGTTTTGGCGCGATTTGTTCTTTCTTTACATACTCCTCCTTCAGATCATGACTCAACGCAACGTATTATAAAGTTTGCGAATGCATGTTTAGCACAAGGCCACACCATAGATGCGATATTTTTGTATCAAAATGGGATTTATCACGCGTCAGCTCACTTTGAGCTAGCCTCTGACGAACTGCAAATTCCTACGCAATGGCAACAACTTGCAGATAAAAACGTCAACTTAATGCTATGTATTACTGCAGCAGAAAAACGTGGCTTAAACACAAGCCAAACAGGTGTGTTTACTGTAGCCGGGCTTGCAGAATTTGCCATGCTAGCGAGTGATGCAGATAAATGGATACAGTTTAAATGAAAAACGTTTTAGTAATGAGCCAATCCAGCCCCTTTGATGAGCTTAATACCCGCGATGCCCTAGACATGGCACTAATATTTGCCGCAGTTGATCAAAATATTAGCTGGCTATTTAGCGGCCCTGCAGTGCTTGCTTTAAAACATAATCAATCAACACAGCAACTTGGTGTAAAAGATTTTTTTAAAAACATCAAAACGCTTGAAATCTATGAAGTAGAAAACATATATGTATGTGAAAAATCGTTACTTGATTATAACTTAAACAAATCTCAATTAATTATTGATTCAACCAGCCTCAATTACACTGAGCAACAGCAGCTGATAGGCCAGCAAGATTTTGTGGTGAACCTATGAGTACATTACACATTTTTTCAAAGCCACTGGCTTATTACGACTCTACTCAGCTTGAAAACTTAATTAAAGACACTGATAAAGTACTCCTTGTTGGTGATGCCTGTTATGCCGCTAAGCAGTATTTTCAATTAAACGATTCGCTATTGTTGCTTTTAGAGGATGCGCAGGCACGCGCAGTTAAACTAAGCCCAGGCCAAACACTTATTAATTACGATGAGTTTGTTGCCCTTACTCTATCTACTAACCAATCTATTACCTGGTAATCCATGCTTGAATTTAATAATCAACAAATCGACACTGATAAACAAGGCTACTTGCTAGATTACACCTTGTGGACAAAAGAGTTAGCCCCCATTATCGCCGAGCAAGAAAACATTATCTTGAGTGAACAACACTGGGAAGTGATTAATTTTGTGCGCAATTTTTACTTAGAATATAACACCAGCCCAGCAATAAGAATGCTTGTTAAAGCCATGGCTAAATCCCTTGGTGAGGACAAAGGCAATAGTATTTATTTGTATAAATTATTTCCCAAGGGGCCTGCAAAACAAGCCACAAAAATAGCCGGCTTACCCAAGCCCGCTAGGTGTATTTAATGGCGAACAAACCAATGCATAATCGCGCAAGTAAAAGTACCACTAAACGAACCACGGGTAGAACTTACTCACGCAGTGCGCTCACTAAAAAAAATACAACTTCGCGTGAAATTAAACCCGCTATAGCGCCTAAAGATAGAAAAATTGTTTTATTTAACAAGCCTTACGATGTGCTTTGCCAATTTACAGACGATGCCAATAGAAAAACCTTGGCTGAATTTATTCCCATTAAAGATGTATACGCTGCAGGCAGACTCGACCGTGACAGTGAAGGCTTGTTACTTTTAACAAACTGCGGAAAGCTTCAAAATACCCTTACCGCACCGAATAAAAAAACCAATAAAACCTATTGGGTGCAAGTTGAAGGCGAGCCTAGCGCAGAGGCCATTAATGCCCTGTGTAAAGGTGTTGAATTAAAAGATGGGATGACCTTACCCGCAAACGTAAAAATTATTGACGAGCCAAAACTTTGGCCTCGCGTGCCGCCGGTAAGAAAGCGAAAGTCGATTCCTACAACGTGGTTAAGTATTACAATTAATGAAGGACGTAATAGGCAAGTTCGCCGTATGACCGCCCATGTTGGGCACCCTACATTAAGGCTTATTCGCTACAGTATTGGCAATTACACGCTAGATGGCATAAACAGCGCACAGTACAGTGTTATAAAAGGTGAGGTAAATGCATAAACCCCATGTAACGGTTGCTGCTGTAGTAAAAAAAGGAGAGCATTTTTTACTGGTAAAAGAGCGAGATAAATTTACTTCTAATATTTGTTATAACCAACCTGCTGGCCATTTAGAAGTAAACGAAACACTGGCTCAAGCAGCCAGTAGAGAGCTTTTTGAAGAAACAGGTTTGTCCCTAACGCCCACTGGTTTAATCGGTATTTATAACTTACATGCGGCTAATGGGGTGCATTACTTACGCTTTTGTTTTATGTTTGATGGCACTCAAATCACCACTGAGCCCTGCCCAAAAGATGCAGATATAATTAGTGCCAACTGGCACAGTTTAGAAGACATAAAAGTACTGCCTCTAAGAAGCCATTTAGTTTTAAAATGTATTGAAGACAGCCTAAACCGCCCTATTCAAGACGTAGACTTTATTTACGACGATAATTAAACATCTGCGCTTTATATAATTCTCAAAACTATATAAATAGTCCAAGGCTATAAATTAACTTAATGCTAAACAATTTCGTCCTTGCCTTTTTGAATAATAAAGTGCGCTGTCGGCGGCCTTAATAAACTCTTTTTGATCGCAACTATCATCTTTATTAATTGCGTGAATACCCATGCTCAGGGTTAAGTAACCGGTAAAGCTGTCTTCATGAGGGATGTGCAGCTCTTCAATTGCCTTTTGAATATGCTCAGCAATAAATAAGGCCCCTTGTTTATCGGTTTGAGGCAGCAATACAACAAATTCTTCTCCGCCATAACGCGCCACAAAGTCCTCGGTGCGGCTTACCGTGCACGCTATTGCTTGCGCCACGTTATACAAACATAAATCACCTTCAACATGCCCGTAGCGGTCGTTAAAGAGTTTAAAGTGATCAATATCGATTAATATAATCGCCAAATCGTCACCACACTCAACGGCTTTTTCAAACTCTTTACTTAGCTTTTCATCAAAACGACGTCTATTTGCTATTTGTGTTAGCGAATCTAAAAATGCCATGTCGCGTAAAATATTTTGATCTTCTAAACGCTTGGTCGCATCATTAAATACAGCAATATATTCTTCGCCCAAATTGATTCCAGATACTTCCATGGTAATTGTATTACCGTTTTTACAAGTAACATGGTAATCATTCGCGGGGATGTCTTGTCCTGTTTCATTGCCAATTTCTAACGCCGATTGCCACGTTTTTTTCACGGACTCTCGATAGTGAGGATCTGGGTATGCATTAACCCACCACTGCTCTAAGTTAGGTAAGTCATCAACGGTATAACCAAATACATCTATAAAGCGCTGATTAACTCTAATAATATCACCGGTTTTAGCACACACATTAGAGATAGGCATTGGCAAAATAGTAAATAAATGGGCGTAGTGGCTCATCTCGTGGCGCTTCATAGGATGATGCATTTTTTTAGATAGGAAACTGTATGGCACATCTTCTTTTTCGTGAGAAAGCGAATGCTCCATAGTTAATACAAAGTACCACTCGTTCCACCATTTTTGTGTTGCTTCAATTAACGCCACTTCAGATTGGTTAATTAAATCTAAAGATGCGGTAACTGAATCAAAAATAGCATTAACGGGGCTAGTCTGTTGAGAGTCTACGGGTACGCTGTGTTTAAATATTTCATGAAAAAGTTTGTAGGCAGATTGCTTAAACTCACTCGTCGGGTTTTCAAGTAACTGCTTTACATGAAAGCTTGAGTTAGTCGTATAAAACGTAATTAGGGTCGTAAGTTTTTTTACCTGAAAGGCGTAATTCATATATTCATTCCGTTGAAAATATTAAGGCAATAAAATGCAAATTTAATACAAAAATCTTGCCTGTTCCTTAATTGTACAACAAACACAAGGTAATACAGACGCTATTATTATGCGCTCAGACAATAATGGCACCGAAATATCTTTTTACAATGGCTTATTTAAATTTTTCATCATTTTTTATGTTAAATGCGTTTCAGTCTTATTTGCTATTTATTATATGAATAAAATAACTACAAAATCGTGTGTTTGCGCCACTCCTCCCTTTAAGCAAAAACAAAATGCGTGCTATAATCGCGGCCTTTCCAAGTTAACAGCAATCTGTATAAGCGAAATTATTCATGAGCGAAAATAGTCACATTAAAGTCATCGTTGGTATGTCCGGCGGTGTTGATTCTTCTGTATCTGCATATTTATTACAACAACAGGGCTACCAAGTAGAAGGCCTGTTTATGAAGAACTGGGAAGAAGACGACAATGACGAATACTGTGCAGCCGCTGAAGATTTAAAAGATGCACAAGCAGTGTGTGACAAATTAGGCATCGAGCTTCATACCGTTAACTTTGCAGCCGAATACTGGGACAACGTTTTTGAGTACTTTTTAGAAGAGTACAAAGCGGGCCGTACGCCAAACCCAGATATTATGTGTAACAAAGAAATTAAATTTAAAGCATTTTTAGAATTTGCAGCACAAGCACTTAGCGCCGATTATATTGCAACAGGCCATTATGTTCGTCGTGAACTACGAGACGACAAATACGTTATGTGCCGAGGCTTAGACGATAACAAAGATCAAAGCTATTTCTTATATACCTTAAGCCATGAACACATAGGCCAAACTCTTTTCCCAGTAGGCGATATAGCTAAACCAGACGTACGCCGTATTGCAGAAAAGCAAGACTTAATCACCCATGACAAAAAAGACAGCACCGGTATTTGTTTTATTGGTGAGCGTAAATTTAAAGACTTTTTACAAAAGTTTTTACCTGCTCAACCTGGCGTGATTGAAGATACTGACGGCAACAACGTAGGTGAGCACGAAGGGCTTATGTATCATACACTTGGCCAGCGTAAAGGCTTGTTAATTGGTGGCATGAAAGAAGGCTCTGGCGAGCCATGGTACGTTGTAGATAAAGACGTTGAGCGCAATGTGCTCGTTGTCGGACAAGGTAAAGACCACCCTCGCCTATACAGCAATGGCCTAAACGCCAATCAATTACATTGGGTAGACCGTGTTGGTCCTCAAGGTACAACGCGCTGCACCGTTAAAACCCGTTACCGCCAAGAAGATATTAATTGTACCCTTCTCGTTGGGGAAGATGGTATGGCACGCGTATTGTTTGATGAACCACAAAAAGCCGTTACACCGGGTCAATCAGCTGTATTTTATGCCGATGATGTGTGTTTAGGTGGCGGTATTATAGATTCGGTGATTAAGTAATGAATCAACACCAAGTCATGGCGCTTGCCGCCATGTGCCAAGTGGCTAAACAAGTACAAAAAATCGCGCAATACGGCAGCGCAAACGATTCAGACTTAGACGTGCTATTTACAAGTATTGTACAAACATCACCCGCATCCCCGGTTGATGTTTACCAAGGTACGCATAACTTGCGCGACGGCTATAAAACATTAATGGCGCAGCTTACTGCTGGCGCTCAAAAAGATGTGGAAATAGTTAAGTACGTAGGTGGTTTAATGCAGCTTGAACGTATTTTAAATAACGAGCCAAAAAGCTTAGCTGAACTTGGCCGTCGTATCGACGACATTCATCGTCGCTTAGATCACTTTGCTATAACCGATGACACAGTAGTTGCCGGTTTAGCAGATATATACTCGTCGGTGCTGAGCCCCCTTGGGCACCGAATTCAGGTTTATGGTAAACCCGAGTTATTAAAACAGCAGCAAACGCAAAATAAAATTCGTGCCCTTTTATTAGCAGGAATTCGCAGTGCTGTATTATGGCGACAAATGGGCGGTAAACGCCGTCACTTTTTCTTTGCAAAAAGAAAAATTCTCGCTATTGCAAAAACAAACATTTAATTATCGTTCAAAACTAAAATTTAGGAGTTATTATGGAGCTTTCAGCGTTAACCGCTATCTCTCCAGTGGATGGTCGCTACGGCAGCAAAACCACTGAACTACGCAGTATTTTCAGCGAATTTGGCTTAATCAAATACCGCGTAACCGTTGAAGTGCGTTGGTTGCAAGCCTTAGCTGCAGCAAGCGATATTAAAGAAGTACCTGCATTTAGCGAACAAGCCAATGCACTTTTAAATGCCATAGTTGATAACTTCAGCGAAGCAGACGCACAGCGTGTTAAAGACATTGAACGCACCACAAACCACGATGTTAAAGCGGTAGAATATTTACTAAAAGAAAAAGTAGCCGATAACAGCGAAATTAACGCTATTAACGAGTTCATCCATTTTGCCTGTACATCAGAAGATATTAATAACCTATCTCATGGTTTAATGCTAAGCGAAGCTCGTGATAATGTGCTCCTTCCATACTGCGACCAACTACTTAACGCTATAAAAGAAAAAGCCATTGAGTACAAAGCAGTACCTATGATGACGCGTACCCACGGCCAACCAGCTACGCCTTCAACAATGGGTAAAGAGTTTGCTAACGTATACATGCGTTTAAAACGCCAGCGCGACCAAATCGCACAGGTAGAAATGCTAGGTAAAATTAACGGTGCTGTAGGTAACTACAATGCTCATCTGAGTGCTTACCCAGATTACGATTGGCATACCCACGCAAGCAACTTTGTAACTAGCCTTGGTTTAACCTTTAACCCGTTCACTACACAAATAGAGCCGCATGACTACATTGCCGAGCTATTTGATGCTATTGCTCGCTTTAACACTATTTTACTTGATTTTGATCGTGACGTTTGGGGTTACATTGCCCTTAACCACTTTAAGCAAAAAACCATTGCTGGCGAAATCGGCTCTTCAACAATGCCGCATAAAGTAAACCCTATCGACTTTGAAAACTCAGAAGGTAACCTAGGTTTAGCAAATGCTATATTTGCTCACCTTGCACAAAAACTGCCAGTTTCTCGTTGGCAGCGTGACCTTACCGACTCAACCGTTTTACGTAACTTAGGTGTGGGTATGGGCTACACGCTTATTGCGTATCAATCTACACTTAAAGGCGTAAGCAAGCTTGAAGTAAATGAGCAACGTTTACTTGATGAGCTTGATCAAAACTGGGAATTACTTGCTGAGCCAATTCAAACGGTTATGCGTAAATACGGTATTGAAAAACCATACGAAAAACTTAAAGATTTAACGCGTGGTAAACGTGTAAATCAAGAGATAATGGCCGACTTTATCGATGGTTTAGACCTGCCAGAGCACGCTAAAGTAGAAATGAAAAAACTAACACCTGCCAACTACATTGGCCGCGCTGTTGAGTTTATTGACGATTTAGTTTAAATACTAAATTGCGCATATAAAAAGCGAAAGGATAATCCCTTTCGCTTTTTTTGTACTAAAAATTATAGGCCAACTCTATGTACCAATTAAAAATAAACAACCTCTGTGAGCAAGAATTTTTAAACCAATACTGGCAAAAAAAACCGCTATTAATTAAACAAGGCTTTACAGACTTTCAAGACCCAATAGAGGCAGAAGAGCTTGCCGGTCTTGCTATGGAAGAAAGTATAGAGTCGCGAATTGTTACCAACCACAATAACGATTGGCAAGCATACCAAGGCCCATTTGAAGACTTTGAAAAATTAACTGAGCAACACGCTACTTTATTGGTACAAGCGGTTGATCATTGGCATAGCGATGCAGCACAACTGCTTCGCCCATTTAGGTTTATACCTAACTGGCGAATAGATGATTTAATGATCAGCTACTCAACCCCTAAAGGTGGCGTAGGTCCGCACCTAGATCAGTACGATGTATTTATTATACAAGGCGAGGGTAAGCGTCATTGGCGTGTTGGCTTGCCTGATCCAACACTTAAACAATTTGCGCAAAATAAAAAACTACTGCAAGTTGAGCAATTTGAAGCCGTTATAGATTGTATTTTAGAGCCCGGCGATATTTTATACATACCACCTGGGTGCCCTCACGAAGGTTATGCAATAGAAAACGCCCTTAACTACTCGGTTGGATTTAGAGCGCCTAATCAACAAGACTTATTTTCTAGTTTTGCCGATCATGTTATTGATACCGACAGCGGCCAAAAACGCTATACCGATCATACTTTAGCCCTTAGGGACTCTAAAGGTGAGCTTTTACAGAGCGAAACCGATAAAGTTAAAACCCTTATGCAAGCGCTACTTAATAACGATGAGCTATTTAAGCATTGGCTTGGTAATACCTTAAGCCAAGCCAAGCACGAAATGGACTTAGCACCGCTTGAAGAGCCTATAACCTGCGAGCAAATGAGTGAGTTAATAGCAAACAATGCAGAAGAATTTGAGCGTTTAGGCGGCGTACGTGCTATCTATCAGCAGCTAGAAGACACCCTATTATTAAGTATTAATGGCGAAAACTACCCGTTGCCACTTTGCGACTTAAATGCCGTTACACTATTAACAGATCATGATTATGTTAATACCGACGATTTAAACGCAGCGCAGCCTAGCCTAGTTTTTATTCAAACCTTTACTACACTAGTTAATGAGGGGATGTGGTTTAATTAGAGGTGCGCTATGGGCTATCAAATTAATAAGGTCGAGTGGGATAGGCAAAAAGACCAGCTACAACAAATACGTGAAAAAGTATTTGTATATGAGTTACACATACCCAAACGAATAGAATTTGATAGCCAAGACAAACTAGCACACCATGTGCTAGTTACTCACAACAGTAACGCACCCGTAGCCACAGGTAGGCTGTGTACAGATGGCTTAATAGGCCGAATAGCCGTTTTACCCGCACACCGTAATCGCCACGTTTATACTTCATTACTTACTTTTATTGTTAATCTTGCCGCTAACGATGGCCACCAAGTTATTAGTATTAATTGTATTTTAAACGAAGTTGAACGCTTTAGACGAAACGGCTTTATACAACAAGGCGGTGTTTTTATGGAAGCAGGTATACCTAGGCAGCGAATGCAATGCCAAGTGTCTGAGTTTGTCACTAAACCATTTACATTAGTACATTAAAAAAGGGCCGTTAATAGCCCTTTTTTACGTTTATACAAGCAATACCTTATTTGGGTTCATTAGCCCAAAGTTGCTCGTTTTCATGCATTTCGTATAAGCCGTGTGCACGGTTTATAAGTAAGTTAGCAAAGTCGACCTGGGTTTTATCTCGTGCGCCAGCACTCATTATTTGATCTGCTTTTAACTGCCATTGTAATGAAAAATAACGCATAGCATCGCGCGCATCTTTTGCTGCACTTACTTCTGCATGATCAGTGGGTAAGCGCCCTGTTATTACCCAGTAGCTCTTGCCGTTTTGCGCTTTAAATTTCCACATAGCACACAATGGTGCTAAAAAGCGGCTGTCTTTGTCTATTACTGATTTAGGCATAATGCCTTTTTCTGCTAAGTATTTTTGGGCGTTTTGAAAACACTCGCGTTGCCAAGCAACCCGTTGTTGCTCTATTTGTGCTTGCTCTTGCGCTGTTAATGGTTTTTTTTCTTCTTGCTGCATTTTATTAACCCTTACTGCTTTTTTTCTACACTCTAAGTGCATAACAAATAAGGTGCAAGCATAAAACACCTGCTTTGCACCTTAAATACACCATTTGATTTGTTTTTAATCACAATTGCACTTAAGCAATAATAAATCGCTGTTATTTTATATTGTGATCAAACGAGCCTACATCACCTGGGAACACCACTGGCGATTCAATCCCGTCTTTGCTTATCGCTGCAACACCAAAATAGTAATTATCTATAACAACGTTTTTAAGTGTAGCTTTACTTACATTGCCCACATCTTGACTAAATTGCCATTGTGGCTCACTGGTATAGCGCCAATAAATACGATAACCGGCAATATTATCATCATCAGAACTTTGCCACGAAAGCGTAGTGTCAGCCTTAACCGCGCCTTCAATTTTTACCTGCTTAGGAGGAGCTGGCGCCCAAGCCATTGAAGCCATTGTTACTGCGTTCAATGATGTAAGCTTTGCTGTGTAGTCAAAATCAACGCCATCTATGGTATCGCCATAAACCACACCATTTTCTGTACGTAAATCTTGATGTTGTCGGTCGTAATGCTCATTAGTTTCCATAATTCTGACTGCTGCAAAACCTGCATCGTTAAACGGTCTATGGTGCCCGCCCCGGCCAAATCTATCTAACCTGTAAACTAACATTGTATCTAAATTTGGAATGTACCTATCGGCAATTGTATCTATATAGCGCGCTAAATTACGACTCGCCGAATCGACTTCACCACCTGTAAAACGGCGCGTTCTTGCTTGTTGTTTCGTTTCTACTACACGCGTGCCTTCTGAGAAAATACGAGCTGTTGTATTGTCGGTAACGCCATTAATACCGGTAATATTGCCAATCATGTCGTTATTTAAAACGCCATGTACTTGCCAATTGTGCTCTTGCGCATACGCTGTGAGTATTTTACCGCCAAATAAACCCTGCTCTTCGCCCGACAACGCTGCATACACTACTGAGCCATTAAATTTATGCTTGCTTAGTACACGTGCAGCTTCAATAACCCCTGCCACGCCTGAAGCGTTATCATTAGCACCCGGTGAATCACTGGTAAAGTCCATTACATCGCTCACCCGCGAATCAATATCACCCGACATAATAACCATTCGGTTTGGCTCAGTACTACCACGCTGAATGGCCACTATATTCACTACTTCAACAGGATTAGGAATTCGTTTTTCACCTGATATAGTGTCTTTAACTTCAATAACTTCTAGGCAACCACCACATTGCGCTGATATTTTTTCAAACTCTTTTTTAATCCAGCGCCGTGCAGCACCTATGCCCCGTGTATCTGACTTAGTTTCAGAAAGCGTATGGCGGGTACCAAAATCCACCAGCGTTTGTATGTCGCTCCCAATACGCTTAGCTGATACCTGCGCTGCAATATCATGTAGCTTTTGTTGTTCTTCATATTTTATGCTGGCATGAGCGTGTGCTGATAATCCTGCCGTACAAGCAAAGGCTAACGTACTCAATTTAATAAGTTTAGTTGTAATAGAAAAAGGGGTTTTGCGCATTATAAGCTCCTTATTTTTTACCTTACCATTACTCAACAACCTATTTAGTGCAACTATTTTGAGTTAAAGCTTTATACAAGTAAGCTCAACTGTAAAAATTAGCCACACATAAGTACTCCCCTCTTTTAAGTAACCAAGCGTATTACAAACCTTGTTACATAAATACGCTATATACATAGCGTGTTTTCGTGGCAAACTAATGGGGTGTTTTATTTGTATTTGTAACCTATGCGCCAGCTTAAAGCCGACACTGTCTCTGCTAATTTAATTGCCACTAGTAACAACCAATATGGGCCTATTTGTGTTTATCAAAATACGGCCTATCGCTGGTTAACACTTGCCCAAAATGCACAAAGCGATATCACTATTCAAGGGGTGATGAGCCTTAATAAGAATGAGCAATTACTGATTGCGGTTAATCAATGTATGCTGTTATTTTTACTTAAAACAGCTGAGCCACTACGGGTTTTAAATTTAGGCTTAGGTACTGCGGGCATTGAGCGAGCCATTCATTATTTACATAACAAAACGGCTTATATAAATAACTTAGCTGTGTTTGACAGTGTAGAAATAAACCCCGCGATGATAAGCGTTGCTAAGCACCATTTTAACTTGCCCGCTAATCATACAGTGCACTTACAAAATGCAGAGCTGTTTGTTGCAACGTGCACGCGCACATACAATGTCATTACAATTGATATTTTTAGTGGCGATGTACATCAAGACTTTTTATCTAACAGCGTATTTTGGCAAAACATACGTTGCTGCAGCGGGCTAAATGCGCAAATTATTATAAATTTAAACCCTAAAACAGGAAAAGAGCTCCAAGCTTTACTCGTCCTGTTTAGGCAACATTTTAGCTGTATTGCCCTTATAGAGTTTAACGAATACAAAAATATTGTCGTGATGCTTTCTCAGCAAAGCTTAGTGCACATTAATAAAGAAGAAATAGCCCATTCGCCATTATTTAAAACGTGGGCGCCCACCCTTCACAGCGACATAAACAGCATTTATCACATAGAGTAATTTAGCGACCTGGTTCGTGTTTTTCATAGCACGGCAAATGTGTTTCCAATTGCTCCCAATTGGCTTTAGAGGTAACAAAATTATGCGATATTACCTGTTCAGTAATATCGTCATCTATCAACCCTAGGCGTATTCGCAAGCGAGATTTATCCTCTGCATTAGCACTGTAAATAGGTGAGCCACATGTTTTACAAAAAAAGCGCGCACGCCCAGGTTTGAAATTAAATTCAGTTAAATTATCTTCACCTTTGGTAAGTGTAAATTCGTGAGTGTTTACAAAACCATTCGTGGCAAAAGCAGTTCCGCTGTTTTTTCTGCATAGTGAGCAGTGACAATGAATAATTTGAGAAATAGCCCCTTTAATTTCAACACTTACCGCTTTACATAAGCACGTTCCAGTATACATATAATCCCTTTTATTATTTTTAATTGCGTGTTGTTAGGTATTTTACGCGTTTAAAATATAAACGTCAGTAGAATAGATAAAACACAATATTGGTTGACTAATTTACACCAAATTGGTTATATAAATTTTAAGTTTGAAAAATTAAAAGTCATATATTGGTTTACCAATTTATATACTTATACTTACATTAGTAAAAGAGGGATTATGCGCGTTAAATACAGCTTACTGTTAGTGGCCTGCTCAGGATTATTAGCCTGTAGCCAAAACAATCAAAATGCTCCCTCTGCAAAGTGGTTATTAGTAGATAACTTTGAACAACCGCTAAAAGGCTGGACAAAGGCCGACACAGACAACCAAACTCAACCTTATGTCGCTAACCCACAAGTAACTAAAATAGAAGTTGAGGACACAGCCAAAGGGATTAACCATTTTTTAATTAAAAAGCCTGCCGAAAATGGTATTGTCGGCAACCGCAAAGCCCTCAGCTATAAAAAGCTTCCAAAAACAGTGCCCGTTGGCGAAACCTACACTTTTTTTACCCGTATTAACGTCGCCTCTTTTCCAAATAACCATGCTTTTGGATTAAGTAACTTAGAGCCAGAGCAAATAAACGTTCATGGCTACGACGCCTTTGAAGCCACTTTACGAGTTACCGATAAAACCGAATCAAATGGGTTAGTCAATACCGGGGCGCTAATGGTCAAAACTGATAAAGGCTATAGTAATATCCAAAACTATGCACAAGCGCAATCGGCTAAACCACTTGATACAAACAGTTGGTACAACATTTGGTACGTTGTTAATAATGCATCGGTAAAAATGCAAGGCCAGCAATACAATGTATACGTTCAAGGCGGCGAATTTAAAAACCAAACCTTAGTGTATAAAAATGCCACCTTTAGAATAAAACGCGAGCGCCCACTTAGCTATTTTTTAGCTAACTGTAATACGGGCCCACATAAAAAGCCTTACGGAAATGGCGGTTTACGCTATGACGACATTTATATGATTAAAGGCGTAAACCTCACAAACCCTATTCGATAAAAGTAGCAGTGTAAATTAGTCTCTAAAGATCTACAGCGCGCCACTTAAATGGTATGATCCTTTTCTATTTTTTGTCATTTAAGTTTATAAAATGTATCGATTATTCGAAAAAATGACCAACGCATTTCCTGAGCAAAAGCCAACGAAGCCGCCCTCTACCTTATTTGCGTTTTGTCGTCATTACACTAAAGGTATGGAGCTGTCGTTAGTTTTAATGTCTGTTAGTGCTGCCCTGCTTGCCATTTTAGAAGTATCGTTATTTAGCTATATGGGCCAACTGGTTGATTGGTTGGGCACCTACACACCGCAAACCCTGTTTGAAGAGCAAAAAGCCGAACTTATAAAAATGGCGGTAGTGCTTTTAGTGATATTGCCTATTGTGGTGTTTTTTCACTCGGCTATTTTGCACCAAGCATTACTGGGTAATTACCCTATGTCGATTCGTTGGTCGGCGCATAGATACTTATTACGCCAAAGTGTTAGCTTTTATCAAAACGAGTTTGCAGGGCGTATTGCCACAAAAGTAATGCAAACATCACTGGCCGTACGAGAAGCCGTTATGAAGCTGCTCGATGTACTAATGTATATTGTGGTTTACTTTGGCGCTATGGTGTTTTTAGTTGCAGAAGCTGATTGGCGGTTAATGCTGCCGCTTTTAGTGTGGGTAATTATTTATGCCGCCATTCAAATGTACTTTGTGCCTAAACTTAAAAAAATTGCCAGCTCGCAGGCCGATGCGCGCTCTGAAATGACCGGCCGTATAGTCGACAGCTATACAAATATATCAACCATTAAGCTTTTTTCGTACACACAACGTGAAGAGCAATACGCTAAACAAAGTATGGATGTATTTTTACAGCCTGTTTATAAGCAAATGCGTTTAGTAACCAGCCTTAATTTTGCCATTAATAGCCTAAATTACTTATTAGTATTTAGTGTGGCCGCACTATCCCTTTATTTATGGTCGTTAAGTGCGATTAGCGCAGGTGCCATTGCTGTTGCTGTTAGTTTATCGCTTAGATTAAATGGTATGGCGCAGTGGATCATGTGGGAAATAAGCAGCTTGTTTGAAAACATTGGTACCGCAACCGATGGCATGAAAACCTTATCTACGCCCATTAAAGTAGATGACAAACCCGATGCAAAAACGCTTAACGTTTCTAAGGGCGATATCGCTTTTTCAAATGTTCATTTTAACTACGGCAAAGCCGCTAACGAAACCAATCGCGGCCCGGTAATGAATGGCCTAAACCTACATATAAAGCCAGGTGAAAAAATTGGCTTAGTGGGTCGCTCTGGCGCTGGTAAATCAACATTAGTTAATTTACTGCTGCGCTTTTACGATACCGATTCGGGGACGATTAAAATTGATGGCCAAAACATTACCGATGTAAGCCAAGAAAGCCTTCGCCGCTATATAGCCATGGTTACGCAAGACACTTCCCTGCTTCACCGCTCTGTAAAAGATAATATTTTATACGGCCGACCCGATGCCTCAGAAGCCGAAATGCTCAGCGCTGCCAAGCAAGCTAAAGCACTCGAGTTTATAAGCGATTTAGAAGATAGCAAAGGCAATAAAGGGTTTGATGCTCAAGTAGGCGAGCGCGGAGTAACCCTCTCCGGTGGGCAACGCCAGCGTATCGCTATAGCGCGGGTATTACTGAAAAATGCACCTATTTTAATACTCGATGAAGCCACCAGCGCGCTCGACTCAGAAGTAGAAGCCGCAATACAAGCAAGCCTAGATGATTTAATGACAGGTAAAACTGTGATTGCCATTGCTCACAGGCTATCGACCATTGCGCAAATGGACAGACTTATTGTACTTGATGAAGGACGCGTTGTAGAGCAAGGCAACCACGAAGCGCTCATTGCGCAAAATGGTATTTATGCTGGCCTTTGGGCGCATCAAACCGGTGGGTTTATTGGTGTCAGCTAAAAACTAAAAAGCGAAAGGGCTAATTACAGCCCTTTCGCTTTTATACTATCGGCTTAATAGCCTTTAACCGCATGATATTAAGCCATTAATCTCAAGCCAATTAAAATTAGCATGACAATATTTGCTATAAAACTGATTAAAAAGAAGTACGTGCGTGGGCTTGGGTTTTTCTCTGTGGCTATAACGTAATACAGCGCCATATGAATTAATCGCGCTATTACATACACCCAAACGCACATGGCAAATATAGGGCTTTGGTAATTTATAACAAATGCAAACAACACAGTACCAATAAACAACGCGCTGTTTTCTAGTGAGTTATGAAAAGTACGGTGGGCTCTAAATATAAAACTGTCGTGCGATAAATCATCGCTAATTTTACCCGGTACAGCATTAGGTTGTTTAGCTTTGCTAAAGGTAGCTACCGACCACTGTACCACTAACATTATTAAATAAACGTAAAACGCCATATAGGCAGAAAGCGCAACTTCAGTCATTTTTATGTCCTTAAAATTGTTTTAACTCAGTAGTTACAGCAAGTTTTAAGCCTAAAATAAGTTCATTATAATTAATGACTTGCAATTTATAAGTTCAATAATAATGTAAAAGCTGCAAACCTATTTATAAATGTTACCCACGAATTAACTCCTTAACGTTAGGGTAATTGATACCACTGCGTGATCGGTTGTTAAATCGTCTCGTTCGTATTCTGGGTTTATTAAATGCCTGTCGTATGTATGATAATCACTCACTTCATAAAAGCTATCATCGTAACTTGGGTCAAATTCACACGAGAGTAAAATATAATCAAGTACCGTACTACTCGTTCCATAGTAATGGGTAGGGCTGCGATTTAATAATGGCGCAGAGGGGCCATTACTTTGTTGAACATCTGCATTCCCAGCGTTTTGCTGGGTGTTGTGCGCCGTAAATTGGCTCATTTTTAGTGTTTTAAATAATTGCCATGCGTCAATTAAACAATATTTAGCAAGGTACGTTTTAACATCAAACGCTGGGGCAAATCGCAATGTATTCGTTAGTAAATGGCTCAATACGCCATCGGCAAGGTCGTTATTAAAATCGCCCATTAACACCATAGGCTGTTGTGTAGCTTCGCGTCGGGCAATCATTTCTATCATTAGTAAAGTGGCTTCACTTCCGCGCTGAATGGTTGAGCCCCACGAGCCGGCCACATTTGCTTTGAGAGTGTCTATTATGTTTTTTTCGCTTGAGAGCGGCTCGATTTTGGGTGAGCTAGTAGTACTTTCATCACTTTCAATCATGGCTCGTTTTGACTTAAAATGCACTACATAACAGTCGGTATTACCTACATGGGGTAATTTAATGGTTGCTCTTAACACCTTACGGCTAAACGTAAAATTACTATTAAGGCCAAGCATTTCAACAAGCTCGGTATTGTGCTTAACCGCAGCAACATCAACAATCTCAAATTTAGACGCTATAGCCACGACCGGGCGTTTAAAAATAAAATCATCAATCACCTCTGGCGTATCAACCACAGCAAAATATGTATAGCCTTGCTGCGCCATTAACACCTTTAGCGATTCAATACTAAACACTTCTTGAAAACCTACTACATCAGGCGTGTACTCATTTAAATAATCCACAATCCAACGCTGTTTGCGTGCCCATTGCTCTGCGGTATAAATTTTTTCAAAATCGTAATACGCATTAGGCGGCTCAAGGTAGTTAAATAAATTAAACGTGGCTATTTTAAATTGCGTGTTTTTTACTACAGGCTCGTTTAAATCAGCGGCAGGTTCAGCCTCAAGCGTAGTGTGATGTAAAGTCGATTCAAAATTACTGATAACAATAGCCTAGCGAATAAAAGTGCATTAATTATACCCTAAAGGGTTTAAAGTTCTAAACCGTGAATTATTCTCAACATGCAAATAAAGCCCTTTATTTACGCTATACTGCCCTCCTCGTTATTAGCGCACACATAGGTATTATGAACTACTCAAATTTTGGTACTAAATTTACACAACCCAACGGAATAACGCAGCTTATGGAAGATTTAGGCAGCGCTAACGCAAGCAATAATCCAAATATTGTTATGCTAGGTGGCGGTAACCCTGCACACGTACCACAGGTTAATACTGTATTTTTAGATGAATTACAAAAGCTAGTAGCCAATAATAAAGTATCGCAAGTATTTGGTTTGTACGACGGGCCAACTGGCAATGACGAATTTAGAGCGGCTCTTGCTAAACACCTCAATAGCGAGTTTGACTGGGGCTTAACACCACAAAACATAGCACTGGGTAACGGCAGCCAAGCTAACTTTTTTGTATTGTTTAATATGCTTGCGGGCAAAATGAGCGATGGCACTAATAAGCGTATATTGTTTCCGCTTGCGCCTGAATACGTAGGTTACGCCGACCAAGGTTTATCTGATGATATGTTTGTGGCAATAAAACCCGACATCGAAATTTTAAATACCCCCAGTGGCTCTAAGCAGTTTAAATATGTCATTGATTTTGACGCGGTAGAAAACGTATTAGCCAACGATACCAGTATTAGTGCACTGTGCGTATCGCGCCCTACCAACCCAACTGGTAATGTCATTACCGATGAGGAAGTACGCCACCTAGATGCCCTAGCACACAAGTACAATATTCCCCTAATTATTGATAACGCCTACGGCGACCCTTTCCCAGGTTGTATTTACACCGATGCAAACCTTACGTGGAACTCAAACATTATATTGTGTATGTCGCTTTCAAAACTGGGCTTGCCTGGCCTGCGCACTGGTATTGTGGTTGCCAATAACGAAATAATTAAAGCCATTGGCCGTGTTAACGGCTCTATGGTGTTATCGCCTAACGCTATTGGCCCAAGCTTAGTAACCCGCTTAATTAACGAAGGCGAATTACTGCCTTTGTGTAAAAATACGGTATTGCCTTTTTATAAAAATAAAGCAGAGATAGCCATAAACCTGTTTGATGAAATTTTTGCAGACTTGCCTGTTTATTTACATAAACTAGAAGGCGCGTTTTTTATGTGGCTATGGTTTAAAGACTCAAAAATAACCAGCGAAATGCTTTATCAAAAACTCAAAGAGCAAGATGTATATATAATTCCTGGGCATAACTTTTTTATTGGCATTGAAGATAGCTGGGAGCACAAACACCAGTGCGTACGCATTAACTACGCTAACGATGAAGCTACTCTCAGAAAAGGCCTAGAGGCTATTAAGTCGCTTATTATGTAGCGCTTATTATATAGAGCTTTAATTAACGTTTTACATCGTATTTTAACGTGGTGGTTAACGCTTAGCGTTAGCCACTGAGTTTTTTTATTTAACCTACTGTTTAGGGGCTAACGCCTTGGTTAATAAGGCAAACAGCAAGCCACCTAAAGCACCTGCTAGTAACTGCAAATAAAATCCCCATCCACGAGCGCCCGCTATAATATGAATATTCATAATCGACTCAATCGCCACTAAGACCACGGCAAAAGCAGTGATACCCGATGCTACAAATAACGCCATGCTGTATTTTTTAAACTTTTTAACAAGTAACACAACAGCAAAAAAAGCGATAGCCAAAGCAATGGCAATAATAGCGCCATAGGTAGATAATAGCCCTAACCAATCATCTAGCGTTAAATTAATACGGTCGCTTAAGCTGACCACTACACCCACATCAACTAATTGATTGACAACGTATTGGCTATGAAACAAGCTAGCAAGCGTAAAGGTAAATAACCAAGAAACTAAAAATATAGGGAGTAAACGTGTTAAAAATGGCATGGTTATCTCAACTTAAAGTAAAGCTTTTTTCTTAGAGTAGCAAAGGCTTGCAATGTAAACAACGACTCTCTCAATTAGCGCTATGGCTGTTTGTAGGGCTTTTTTCGTCTACCGCCAGTGCAGCTACATTACCTAAAGAGCAGTACAGTATCCACACAGTTGCTACAAAATTAAATGCGCCGTGGAGCATGGTTAAACTGCCAAATGATACATGGCTAATTACAGAGCGCGACGGCCACGTTGTTATTGTAAAAAACAATCAGCAAACTAGAGTAAATTTAAACCTTGAAGGTTTATACGTTGCAGGCCAAGGCGGCTTACTCGATATAGTGCTCTCGCCTAATTTTAACACCAGCAAAGAAGTTATATTTACCTACGCACAAGGCACAGCTGAGGCTAATCGCCTAGTAATTGCAAAAGCTACCTTTAATGGCACCGGCTTTTCAACGCCTGTTATTATTTACACAGTAGCGACTGATAAAAATACCCCACAACACTACGCTGGCCGCGCCCTCTTTTTACCCGACAACACTCTACTGTTTTCAACTGGTGATGGCTTTGATTTTAGAGAGCAAGCACAAGTAATAACCAGCCAACTTGGCAAATTATTACGTATAAACCTAGATGGCACTATTCCAAAAGATAACCCATTTATTAATCACAAAAACCCCAATGCACACGCTGTTTACTCGCTCGGTCACCGAAACCCACAGGGCTTAGTGTATGATTACGATACCGATCAAATTATTAGCCACGAGCACGGCCCCGCAGGTGGCGACGAGCTAAATTACTTAACGCCAGCTACCAACTACGGCTGGCCGGTGATCACCTATGGTGACGATTACTCGCAAGCGCGCATATCTCCTTTTAGAGATTACCCCGGCATGCAAAAACCAAGCGTAGATTGGACGCCATCAATCGCCCCATCAGGTATGGCATATTACGGCTCTAAACACGCCGCATTCCCTTCACTTCAAAAGCATGTGCTCATTACCACCCTCGTTGATAAAAAGCTCTACAGCGTTAATCTGGCTAATGGCGAATTCACCCAGTCACACATATTTCCAGAAGCAACAGGAAGATTAAGGGATGTGTATGTAACCACTGAGGGTAATGTAGCAGTATTAATGGATGGGAAAGATGCTGAGCTGATGTTGGTAAAGCCAAAGTAGTTTACAAAGAGGATTAGAGGCGCTTTGCTATAATAGCGGCTTAAGGGAGCCGCTTTAATCACTCACAATCAGACAATGGTTCACTAATTGTCAGTGTATTAGTACCAAAATCTAATATAGCTTGGTATTTTCTAAAAAATGGAGAGCCTAATAATCCATGTATTGTATCGCCACCACCAGCGGCCTGTACATGGTCTAGGTTGAGTGATACAAACTGTGTACTTTCATACAATTGGCCTGCCAATTCAAATTTTAAAACGTTTATTAAGCCCATTTCGTGTTCGGCTGTACCTAAACCTGCGGCATTTTCTTCACTTACTTCTTCTTGTATTCCAAGCATTTTAATACATGTTCTATCCAAAACAGATGCACCCGCCGCTGTATCTAAAATTAAACGTACTGTATACCCGTTTATTTTAGCCTGAATAATTTGATGGCCTGTTTCTGTTACTTCAAATTGCAAGCTTGTGGTTTTAGCTAATTCCATAATGTTCCTTATTTAGGTTAATTGAAACACACTCTACTACAGTTACCTTCTAACACAACCTTATAAATATTAAGTCGCTAGCTTGCACTTACACCCTTTTGTAGTTAAAACATGGCTGATATTTCTGAAGCTAAAAATACAAAAACTAATTTTCTTAAAGCCAATTAATTCACAAAGAGGGCTACAGCCGCTTCGCTTTTAGAGAAATATAATAGCTTAAATAAAGGTGTTTTGAGCAAATTGCGACTTGATGTCTGAAGTCAAGAGTTGCCCCTTTATTTTTTGTTAGAGCTTTTTTCTTTAGCTTCATAGAATTCAATCGGAGACCCTACATAGCCTTGAGAACGAGCATACAATTGAAGACATAAAGCGTGTGGAGTTACATCAGCTTTAAGATTATCTACATTAAACCCAGAGTTAATTAACTCGAGCCCTCGAAGATGGTCTAATTCTCTATCCAATTGATGAATGTCGTCGATTCCTGATATTTCAAGTAATTGGTCTGCTTCTAGGTAGAAAAACTCACTTGTAATGAACCCAGCTTTCCCCATATAAGTATTCGCATTCTGACAAATGTGAGCAACAATTCGTGCCTGACTAGATGTTAGCTGTGAAAGTAGGTTTATTAAAATGATATTACTTTCATCTTTTCCTTCTGGCGTGCATGATGAGGCGAGTAACCCCGCCCATAAATTTTGCATAAAATCATCTTCGGCCCAAGAACCGTTTTCAAGTGTTGAATAAATTATGCGTGGGTGAGCGGATACAACTAATCCTTGAACTTGTTCCTCGAGAAGGGCTTGTGCTTTACTCGCAATCTCGACAGCATTTTTTGCTCTCCATGAACTAACCTTATCCTTTAGAAGTAAGCCAAACTCCTCAGCTGCGGGCAGACAGATTCTACTTAAAAATGCTGATGCACCATCAACAGTACCCTTAGTAACAGTATTTACTGAATTTGCTATAGGTTTTACCCCAAGAATATCTAAACTTTTATTTTCGTCACTCATTTATAAAAACTCTCCCTGTTGCTCTACGCTCGCTTAACCGGAGCAAAATAGCAGGCTAAATTTAGCGAAGTAGGAGCGCAAGCCTGCTGTTTTGCGTCCTTTTTGGTTCAAGCGTTTGTTATGTTTTAGGCATAGCCAGCCAAAATGTAAGTAATGAACCAACCACTGCACCAATAATACCCGAGAGAATTGGAACAATATACGTTGCAATAAAAGGCTTCTTAATTGATTCATGGTGTTGAATTCTTTGATTCAAACGATTGGCAGCTTCTTGAAAATGCTTAGGCATAACATGTTGAGGATTGTTACTTAAACAAGCATCGTGGTAACTTACTATGTATTGATTTATTTTTAAACATTGTTCGTACGTTAAAGAGTTATTTGTTTCGCTCAATACTTGTTTCCAATCAGAAAACTTATCAAAGTCCATGCTATCGTAATTCAAATCTGGCTCCTTTTTAAAAATAAAACATAACAACTTAGTATCCGACATTTATCGTTTTATAAATCAACAAATATCCAAATATTTAATCTAATGTAACCAGCGAATAAGCACCTGTAAACAATTAGTTAGATCTCACGTAAGTTTACTGGATGTTGAAAAGCATCAAAATGGTGGAGATGAGTAATATTGGACAAATAAATTACAAAACATAGTCTTTTCCCTTCGCTTTTAAACTGTAAGCTGCAAGTTTTAACTCAAAACAAAAAAGCCGCTGTTCGTTAAAACAGCGGCTTTTCTACTTAAAGCTGATAGCTAAAAACTGACAGCTCGTTTTTTAAGCTTTCCCAATCACTTCAAGTCCACCCATGTATGGGTGTAATACTTCTGGTACTATTACTGAACCATCGGCTTGTTGGTAGTTTTCTAGTATGGCTACGAGGGTACGGCCAACGGCTAAGCCTGAACCATTTAGTGTATGTAGTAACTCTGGCTTTTTAGCACCTTCACGGCGAAAACGTGCTTGCATACGGCGCGCTTGGAAATCGACCATATTTGAACAAGACGAAATTTCGCGGTAGGTATCTTGGGCCGGTAACCATACTTCTAAGTCGTATGTTTTAGCTGCGCCAAAGCCCATGTCGCCCATACATAAAATTACTTTACGGTATGGTAGTTCTAGTGCTTGTAAAATTTGCTCTGCGTGGCCTGTTAGCTCTTCAAGCGCTTGCATTGAATCTTCTGGTTTTACTAGTTGAACTAGTTCAACTTTATCAAACTGATGCTGGCGAATTAAGCCGCGTGTATCACGACCGTAGCTGCCCGCTTCACTTCTAAAACACGGCGTGTGCGCAGTTAAGCGAATCGGTAAATCGCTTTCTTCGTAAATCTCATCGCGTGCGCTATTAGTAAGCGGTACTTCTGCTGTTGGGATTAAGCTAAAGCCAGCTTGTTGTTCACCGTCGTCGTTTACTAGGCCTAATGTATGGAATAAATCGCCTGCAAACTTAGGTAATTGGCTTGTACCGTAAAGGCTTGCGCTATTTACTAAGTACGGTACATACATTTCTGTATAGCCGTTTTTATCTGTGTGGGTATCTAGCATGTATTGCGTAAGTGCACGGTGCATACGCGCTACTTGGCCGCGCATTACTGTAAAACGTGCGCCACTAATTTTAACGCCCATTTCAAAGTCTAGGCCGTTTAGGTCTTGGCCAACGTCTACGTGATCTTTTACTTCAAAGTCGTACTTTTTAGGCGTGCCCCAGGTAAGTATTTCAACGTTGTCGTCTTCATCAGCGCCTTCTGGTACTGATTCGTCTGGCAAGTTTGGTATTGCTAAAGCAATGTCGTTAATGGCGTTGAGTACTTCATCTTGCGCTTTTTTAGTTGCGTCTAATTCGCTTCCTAAATTTGCCACTGCGTCTAGTAGTGGTTGTGCGTCTTCGCCTTTTGCTTTTGCTTGGCCAATGGCTTTAGCACTGGCGTTACGTTGACTTTGAAGCTCTTGCGTTTTTACTTGTAATGTTTTGCGTTGTTCTTCAAGTTCTGTCACTTTTGCAACATCAAGCTCGTAGCCACGAGCCGCTAAGCGTGCTGCAGTTTGCTCAACGTCTTGTCGTAAATATTTAGAATCTAACATGTTAGTTTTTTAACCTTTTTGCATTACCAGCTGAAGGCCCAGCCAAGCCATAAAAATACAGATCATCACATTTAAGATGATATTGAGGGCCATTTTAATAAAGTGACCTTGTTGTAATAACAACAACGAGTCCATTGAGAATGTTGAAAAGGTGGTTAACGCACCTAAAAAGCCAATACCAATAAGGGTTTTAGCGGGGCTTGTGGCGATAATTTCTTTCTCTATCAAACCGTACAAAATGCCCATTAACAATGAACCCAGAATATTAACCGTCAACGTGCCAAAAGGGAATCCCCTACCAAGGAGTTTTAGCATGGTTTCGCTAATAAAAAAACGTAAACAGGCTCCTGAGGCGCCGCCAAGGGCGATCATCATATAAAGTTTAATCATTTTCGTATCGTTTAAGTGGGCTTTGCGCGTCGCGATCTTTTAAGTAATCAAGCTTTTGCTTAATTTTTTGCTCAAGGCCGCGATCGCTCGGTAAATAATAGTGTTTGTCTTGAATTTCTGGCGGTAAATATTTTTCACCAGCGGCAAAGGCACCCTCTTCGTTATGTGCGTAGCGATACTCGGCGCCATAGCCTAAATCTTTCATTAGGTTAGTAGGCGCATTTCGTAAATGCTCTGGCACTGGGTAGCTTGGCTCGTTTTTGGCATCAGCTTTTGCTTGGTTAAACGCCATATAAACGGCATTACTTTTAGGTGCGCTAGCTAAGTATAAAGTGGCTTGTGCAATGGCGCGTTCGCCCTCGCTTGGGCCTACACGCTGAAATATATCCCATGCGTTTAACGCCACTTCCATTGCCCGTGGGTCGGCGTTACCTATGTCTTCTGTGGCAATGGCAAGTAAACGCCTTGCTACATAAAGTGGGTCGCCGCCGCCGGCTAAAATACGGCAATACCAATACAGCGCGCCATCGGGTGAGCTGCCTCGTACTGATTTATGAAAAGCCGATATTAAATCGTAAAATTCATCGCCGCCTTTATCGTATTTAGCTAAATGGGTTGGCAGTACTTGGCTTAATACGTGCTCATCTACGTTGTATGTGCCGTTTTGCTCACTCGTTAAATCAACCGCTTGCTCAAGCAGGTTTAACACTTTACGGGCATCGCCGCCGCTTGCTTGGCAAAGCGCTTGTTTGGCGTTATCGGCAATAACAATGTTTTTTTGGTTTAGTTGCTCATCTTGCTTAAGTGCGCGCTCTATCACTGTGTATAGGTCGGTATCGGCTAGCGACTTTAAAACATACACGCGTGCACGCGACAAAATAGCGTTGTTAAGTGCAAATGAGGGGTTTTCGGTTGTCGCGCCTACAAATATAAAAGTGCCGTCTTCTATGTGAGGTAAAAATGCATCTTGCTGCGATTTATTAAAACGGTGTACTTCATCCACAAACATTAAGGTGCGTTGCCCGCGGCTTTGTAGGTTATCATGCGCTTGCGTTACGCTGTCGCGAATATCTTTTACGCCTGCGGTCACAGCCGACATTTGTATAAGTTCGGCATCGGCGTGGTTTGCAATAATTTGCGCAAGGGTGGTTTTACCTACCCCAGGCGGCCCCCACAAAATTAAGCTGTGGCAACGCCCTGCAACAATGGCTTGGTGCAAGGGCTTGTCGCTACTTAGTAAATGCTGCTGACCTATGTATTCGTCAAGCGTTGTTGGGCGCATGCGCGCCGCAAGTGGGCGTACATCGGGCCCAAAGTTAAAGCCTAAATTATTCACCGTTACTCTGATCGTCTATTTCTACACCCTCTGGTGGGGTAAATTCAAAGGTGCTTGTATCAAGCGAGGTATTTACTTGTGCATTGTTAAAACTAAACGACGAAAGCTGACCAGAATTATCCGTCACAACTAACTTAGCAAGGCCTTGCTCGTTACCTGCAAAGGTAATATCAAGTTGCTCTACTTGGCTTTCTACGCCTTTATTTGGCGTTACACTAAAGCCAGAGTCTGTGGCTTGAACACTGTATTTTTCCCATTGTGCGGGATCTTTTGAAGTAAGCAGTACAAACGGTGTTGAATCTATAAGGCTATGGGTATCCATAATAGTTACTTGCTCAGCAAAGCTGTCGAAGTAATAGGTTTTGTCACCATTGGATACAAATAAGGTATCGTCTGGGTTTGTTTGCTGCCAGCGGATCATCATAGGTTGTTTAAGGGCAATTGTGCCCTCGCCTTGCATAACCGCTTGGCCTTGCGGATCGGTTACGTTTTGAGAAAACTGCGCTTTAAAACTTTTAAGGGTTGCGAGTTTGTCTTGCAGTGCTTGGCTGTCATCAGCAAAGCTAGGCGTGGCAATTAAACTGCCAAGCACTAATAATAAAGTGTTTAATTTTTTCATTAATTTGCTCCATTAGGTACTAATACATCGCGAGCGCCGTTATGGCCTGGTGAACTCACGATACCCGATGTTTCCATTTGTTCTACTAGTCGTGCTGCGCGGTTATAGCCAACACGTAATTTACGTTGTACGGACGATACCGATACTTTGCCGGTTTCGATTACAAACGCAACGGCTTCGTCGTATAGCGGATCTGACTCTTCATCTGCGTTTTCACTGGTTTCACCTGGTAATAAAACATCTTCTGTGGCATCACCATTTAAAATTTCATCAATGTAATTAGGTTTACCGCGTGCTTTCCAATCGTTTACTACCGCATGTACTTCATGGTCGT
The DNA here is from genome assembly GCF_028599215.1 of Pseudoalteromonas sp. Angola-30. Lineage (NCBI taxonomy): Bacteria > Pseudomonadati > Pseudomonadota > Gammaproteobacteria > Alteromonadales > Pseudoalteromonadaceae > Pseudoalteromonas > Pseudoalteromonas sp. Angola-30. Next base: position 104,090 of record NZ_JAQREI010000010.1, on the reverse strand, counting down.
CTACAAATGCGCCATGCACACGCTCTGGTACGCTTGTGCCTGGCGGTAAGTAAAGCATATCACCCATACCTAATAGGTTTTCGGCACCTTGTTGATCCAATATGGTACGTGAGTCTATTTTGCTCGACACCTGAAACGCCATACGCGTAGGTATATTGGCTTTAATTAAGCCGGTAATTACATCTACCGATGGGCGCTGTGTTGCAAGTACTAAATGTATACCTGCGGCACGCGCTTTTTGCGCAATACGGGCAATTAGCTCTTCAACTTTTTTACCTACAATCATCATCATGTCGGCAAATTCGTCTATTACTACCACTATGCTCGGTAGTTTATCTAACTCGTCTGGGCCTTCTTTCATGCCGTCGGTGTCTTTAAATAATGGGTCAAGAATTGGGTAACCCGCTTCTTTGGCCTCAAGTACTTTTTGGTTGTAACCTTTTAAGTTACGTACACCCAACGCCGACATTAATTTATAACGGCGTTCCATTTCGCCTACACACCAACGTAGTGCGTTAGCCGCTTCTTTCATGTCGGTAACAACTTCACACAATAGGTGCGGAATACCTTCGTAAACCGAAAGCTCAAGCATTTTCGGGTCAATCATGATCATACGAACATCATCAGGGCCCGATTTGTACAGTAAGCTTAATATCATTACATTAACGCCCACTGACTTACCCGAACCCGTGGTACCGGCTACCAGTAAATGGGGCATTTTACCTAAATCGGCACACACAGGTTGCCCTGCAATATCTTTACCTAACACCATGGTGAGTGGCGATGGATTTTGCTCAAATTTAGGGGCGTTAATTACCTCAGATAAACGTACAATTTCGCGGTACTTGTTAGGCAGCTCTATCCCTATGTAAGTTTTACCTGGGATCACCTCAACCACACGTACACTAATTGCCGATAACGAACGGGCTAAATCTTTTGATAAACCAGTAATTTTAGACACCTTTATACCCGGTGCTAAATCAAGCTCAAAACGTGTTACAACTGGGCCTGGGTATACGCCAACCACTTTTGCTTGTACGTTAAAGTCGAGTAATTTTGTTTCAACAAGACGCGACACGCTTTCAAGCTCTTCTTCCGATATCGGGTTTTTTGCTTTATCCGGTCTGTCGAGTAAATCAAGCGACGGTAATGGCCCTGGCGGTGGCTCTTTATCAAGTAGCTCTTCAAACTTTTCTTTTGCTGTTGGCGGTGGCTGATATGCAGGTTTTGGCTTAGGCATAGGCCTTGCTGGCGATACCACCGTGGTAACCGGTTTTTCAGGCTCAACAACTTGGCTTTGATCAAGCGCATTAAGTGCAGCCGCTGTATCCATTGGCTCATCGTCTATGGCGCTAAAGCCAATTTCCTGGTCGAGTATATCGTCTAGCTCATCAAATGGGCTGTAGTCATCACTAATTTGCGGTTCGCTAAAGGTAGGCTGCTCTTTAGTAATGGCTTTTTGCTTAGCTGGTTTTTTACTTTTTGCAGGCTCTTGTTCAAATTCTGATGATTGCTCGAGTGTGGTATCGCTTTGCTCATAATCGTCAGGGTCATCATTAAATTGCGCATCGGCTTGCACCGGATTTGCCGCAATACGCTCTCGTTGCATCCAACCTTGGGCGTAATTAGCAATGTAACGGTAGCCTCTAACCACTAAATCGCCGAGGTAGTCTACAAATTCAACCCACGACACACCGGTTAATAAAGTAAGTCCAGCAAAAAAGAAGCACAATAATAGTATAGAGGTACCGGTAAAGTTAAATGCCGGCATCATGGCCGATGCAATCACATCGCCCACTACCCCACCGGATGAAAAGTTATAAATATCATCAAAGTTAATGCTGCTGATTGCCGTAGCTGAGGTAATAAATAAAGCAAAGCCAATAACACGCAAAGCAAGTGTGGTGTAGTCGAGCTGTAAAATACGATGAGGTTGTTTAAACAGTAAATAGCCAAATAGTTGAATAGCGGCCGGCACTAAATAAGCAAGCCAACCAAATGACAGTAATAATATATCGGCTACCCAAGCACCGGCAGTGCCTGTAATATTTTTTACGTTTCTAAATTCACCCGTTTGCGACCACGCAGGGTCAGCGGGATCAAAGCTGATTAAAGCACATAAAATGAATATTGCCGCAAAGGTACTGATGATCAGCCCTGTTTCTAATAGTCTTTGCACACCGTTTAGGCGCATAACTTCCTATCCCTCTTTATTGTTCTATTGGCACTTGCTTGCAATCAAATACCTTAGCAGGAAATGCAATTTGATGCACTTTATCTTAATGTGTATGGCCTGATTATGAACAAGTTTTTATAAATTAGAGTGTGTTTATCTTTTGCGGTTAAATTTACGCAATGTAAGGGCGAATAATTACGCCGTCTTCACCTTTTACTTCTTCCATTACTACATAGGTGCGGCTTTCACTCACGTTTGGCAGCTTTAAAAGAATGTCGCCTAGTACACCGCGGTATTCTGACATATCGTTTACGCGTGTTTTTAATAAAAAATCAAAATTGCCCGATACCAAGTGACACTCTATTATCTCTTCGTGCTGTTTAACCGCCGCACTAAACTCATCAAATACGTCGGGCGATGTTTTGGTAATGGTTACCTCAACATACACAGATAAGCCTTGGCCAAGCTTTGCTGGATCAACCACCGCTTTGTAGCCAAGTATATAACCTTCACGTTCTAACTTTTTTACGCGCTCTAGACAGGGCGTGGCGCTCAGGCCAACTCGTCGGGCCAGTTCTACATTAGAAAGGCGTCCATCGTGCTGTAATTCCATTAAAATTTTACGGTCAATTCTATCTAATAACTGATGCATACACCCAACTAGTTTAATATTCTGTTTATTTTTATTATTTAGATGATAACACTGCCTAGCCTTTTAAAAAAGGTGAGACACACTGCCTTATGATGAATATAATAGTGAAAAATGTTAATCCGTTCTTAATAAGGCAAATTTTATGATTATTGGTGTACCTAAAGAAATTAAAAACCATGAATACCGTGTAGGTATGGTTCCTGCGAGTGTTCGTGAATTAGTAAATCACGGCCACCAAGTGATTGTTGAAACAGATGCAGGTATGGGCATTGGTTTTACTAACGAAGATTACACACAAGCTGGCGCTGAAATTTTAGCAACTGCAGCTGATGTTTTTGCAAAAGCAGACATGATCGTAAAAGTAAAAGAGCCACAAGCTGTTGAGCGTGCAATGCTACGCGAAGATCAAATTTTATTTACTTACCTTCACCTTGCACCTGATCTTCCACAAACTGAAGACCTTGTTAAAAGCAAAGCGATTTGTATTGCTTACGAAACAGTGACTGATGCACGTGGCGGCTTGCCGCTTCTTGCACCAATGAGTGAAGTAGCAGGTCGTATGTCTATTCAGGCCGGTGCACAAGCGCTTGAAAAATCTAACCACGGCCGTGGCATGTTACTTGGTGGCGTACCAGGCGTTGAAGCAGCTAAAGTAGTTGTTATTGGCGGCGGCATGGTGGGTCGTAGCGCAGCGCAAATGGCTGTTGGCATGGGCGCAGACGTTGTAGTACTTGACCGCAACATTGATGTACTTCGTGCACTAGACGCGCAATTTGGTAACAAAGTTAAAGCGATTTACTCAACGGCTGACGCACTAGAAAAACACGTACTAGAAGCTGACTTAGTAATTGGTGGCGTACTAATTCCAGGTGCTGCAGCACCTAAACTAGTAACAGCCGATCACATTAAAGCAATGAAGCCAGGCTCTGCAATTGTTGATGTTGCTATTGACCAAGGTGGTTGTATTGCAACTTCTAAAGCAACAACACACGCTGATCCTACATACATTGTTGATGAAGTTGTTCACTACTGTGTTGCTAACATGCCAGGTGCAGTACCACGTACTTCTACCTTTGCACTTAACAATGCAACATTGCCGTTTATTATTAACCTGGCAAACAAAGGTTACAAAAAGGCACTATTAGATGACGCGCACTTCTTAAAAGGCTTAAACGTAATTAAAGGCCAAGTAACTTACAAAGAAGTAGCTGAAGCGTTCAATATGGAATATGTTGACCCTCGTACTGCAGTAGAAAACGCGTAATTTTGCGTTTAGTCGTTAGGTGTTATTAAATAAAATAGTTACCTAACTACAAACAATAAAAAAGCAGCTAAATAGCTGCTTTTTTTGTATCTAAATTTCGACTATATAAATTAATTTATATAAAACGCTTAATTATAAAATCAACTTTTACGCGTTTAGCCTGACCAAGCAGCTTTTTAACCGGTTGCGGGTAATTTTCTACTGTTTCTAAATCATTTGGCCCAGTTAAACGGCGGCAGTGTTTTAAAATTTCCTGCTTTTCGTTATCTATGGCTTGCATAATACTTTGCTGTGGGTCTTCAATTAAAATACCGTTTTCGATATCAAGGCCCCATGCTCGCGGATTAAGGTTATGGCCGCTTAATAAGTGGCGTTGTCGGTCGGCGCAAATACCTTTTAAGTGAAACGAGTTACTCTCGTGCTTCCACAAATACACGTTTAAATTGCCGTTATCTATATGGCGCTTTTGCGATTTTACAAATTTATGCAAAATAGTTTCGTATAAATACGGGAGTGCACCAATTTTACTAAACGGCTCACTTGGCGGCAGATAAAAATCGTTCGCGGTTTTATCACCTACTACAATGGTTACTTGCTTACCTTGTTTTAATAATCGACGTAGTGAGCGCATAAGCGGCGCCGGAAAATTAAAATACGGTGTGTAAAGTACAAGCTCTTGCTCTGTGGTATCAAACAAGTTTTTAATTAATCGGTTAAGGCTATTATTACGACGCCCTAAACCTAAAAACAAACGCACACCGAGTGGGTCGGTATTGGGCGTAGTTGGGTTTGCATAACTGGCCGACTTTAGCTCGCGCATTAATTGCTTTTGTTCAAATTTAAAGTCTATTAAGCGCTTAAGCGGGCGTGTATCAATACGTGGCACGGCTTGCGAGCCTATTAGCTTAGACTCAATAAAATCAACCACAGAGTCGCACAGTGCTGCTTGGTCAACTAAAAAGTAACGGTCGAGCCTGTAGCGTTCGTTGTATTGTAAGTACACGTTATTTAAGCTGGCGCCGCTGTATAATAAAGTATCATCTACAACAAAACCTTTAAGGTGTAACACACCAAACAACTCTTTGGCTTTAACCGGTACACCGTAAACTTGTACGTTTGATTTAAATTTTTCTAAATAGTCACAATATAAACTTGCGTTACCGTCTGATTTTTTTGCACCAATAAGACCACGTTGAGCACGATGAAAATCAACCAACACTTTTATTTCAAGGTTGGGGTTTGCCAACGACACACAATGCAGCGCTTCAAGTATTTCGCGCCCTGCTTCGTCATCTTGTAAATAAAGTGCCGTAATGTAGATTCTTTTTTTTGCATTGCTAATTAAACGTAGCAATTGCGTACGGTACTCTTGTGCGTTGGTTAAGACGTTAACGTCTTTTGAAGTCAACCCAAATGCGGGTTTTTCCTGCCAAAATAACATAGTTGCCTATTCACTAAGGTCACATAATCTATCAGTGACAAATAAAATTAGGTAAAACATATCAAAAAAATACTAACGGGTCATGAATTAACGAAGCTTTGTTGCTCATCTGTTTGTTTTTTAGCCTTTACGCGGGCTTTTTTATCGTTCAAGACAAAGTCAGTACATAATATTGCACAGCTTTTAATTTTGTCAGAAAAAAATATTCACATAATTTGTTTACTTGTGCCTTGTTTTTCTTAGAATCGAAGCCATTAAGTTCAGTATTAAACGTTTAGGAAAAGATCATGACTGAAGCAAAACACTCTAAGTTACTAATTTTAGGCTCTGGCCCTGCGGGTTACACTGCCGCAGTATACGCAGCACGTGCAAATTTAAACCCCGTTTTAATTACCGGCATTCAACAAGGTGGCCAATTAACGACCACGACTGAAGTTGAAAACTGGCCAGGCGATGCGCACGGTTTAACAGGCCCTGCATTAATGGACCGTATGAAAGAGCACGCTGAGCGCTTTGAAACGGAAATTGTGTTTGACCACATTAATAAAGTAGATGTGTCTAAGCGCCCGTTCACGCTTACTGGCGACCAAGGTACTTACACATGTGATGCATTAATTATTGCCACTGGTGCATCGGCTAAATACTTAGGCTTAGAGTCTGAAACTAATTTTCAAGGTCGTGGTGTATCTGCATGTGCTACATGTGATGGTTTTTTCTATAAAGGGCGTAAAGTTGCCGTTGTAGGTGGTGGTAACACTGCTGTAGAAGAAGCACTTTACTTATCTAACATTGCGGATGAAGTACACGTTATTCACCGTCGTGATAGCTTCCGCAGTGAAAAAATTCTTGCTGATCGCCTTAACGAAAAAGCGCAAAATGGTAACGTAGTAATGCACTACAACCGTACGCTAGACGAAGTACTTGGTGATGACATGGGTGTAACTGGTGTACGCATTAAAGATACACAATCTGATGCTACCGAAGAGCTTGATTTAGCGGGTGTGTTTATTGCTATCGGCCATAAGCCAAACACCGACATGTTTGAAGGCCAACTAGAAATGAAAGATGGCTATTTAGTGGTTGAGTCTGGTCTTAACGGTAACGCTACACAAACAAGCGTACCTGGCGTATTTGCCGCAGGTGATGTGTCTGATCACATTTACCGTCAAGCAATTACGTCTGCAGGTACAGGCTGTATGGCAGCCCTAGATGCAGAGCGTTTCTTAGATAACCTATAAACGCTACAAAATTAATAAAGGCTGTTAGTTCAGCCTTTTTTTATGCCTAAAATATAGTTACACTTTTATGATAATTAATAAGTTAAGCCCTCTATGAGAAACCAGCTATACCAACTAAGTGAAACCGATATAGCATTTCCAAATCCCGAATATGCACTTACCTCCCCCGATGGACTGCTTGCCATAGGCGGCGATTTATCTGTAAAGCGCTTAAGTAATGCCTATAAAATGGGTATTTTCCCATGGTTTAGCGAAGGTGAGCCCATTATGTGGTGGTCGCCAAGTGAACGCGGCATTGTAGAGCTAAATGACTTTCATATAAGTAAAAGCTTACGTAAACATTTAAAAAAACACCCTGTTAAAGTAACTGTTAACAATGCCTTTGCTGAGGTGATAGAAGCGTGCTGTGAGCAACGTATAGACACCGAAGGCACATGGATAACAAACGATATGTTAAGCGCTTATATTGCTGCACATGACGCTAATATTGCGCATAGTGTTGAGGTATGGCAAGACGGCGAACTTGCCGGTGGGCTATATGGCATTATGCAAAATGGCGTTTTTTGTGGCGAGTCGATGTTTCATCATCAAACTAATTGCTCAAAACTGGCCATGTGGGCGTTAGTTAATTGGTTAAAACGCCATAACGCACATTTTATTGACTGCCAACTAGAAAACCCATATTTAACCTCTTTAGGCGCAAAAGTGATCCCTCGCTCAGAATTTTTGACTAAACTTAAACAAGCAAATGCTTACACCCTCAACTCAACCATGTGGCAACCACAGGAGTTAACAGCAATTTATGAGTGAACATATTCCTGCACGCGTTGGTCTTAGCCAAGAGTTTGCTTGTAGCTATTTACCTGACAGGCAAGAGCAATTATTGGTAATACTTGACCCAACCTGTTACAGCACGCATAAATTTGAGATGCTTCTATCGCTCGGTTTTAGGCGCAGTGGTAACCAAATTTACCGACCGCACTGCCCTTCGTGTAGCGCCTGTAACTCGGTGCGCGTGTTAGCCCAAGAGTTTACCCCTTCAAAGTCACAAAAAAGAAAACTAAATAAAGTAAAAGCAAACTTTGAAGTAAGATACACACACGCTAAGCGCGAAGAATATTATCCACTTTATAGTAAATACATTTCAATGCGCCACAGCGATGGCACTATGTTTCCGCCTAATTTAGAACAGTTTCAAAGCTTTTTATTTTGTAGCTGGTTAGAAATAACGTTTATTGAGCTTTGGCACCAAGACACTTTAGTTGCAGTGGCCGTAACAGATTGCATGGATAACGCTGTTTCGGCTATTTATACGTTTTTCGATCCCGACTTTGAACACTACAGTTTAGGGACTGTGATGATTTTACAGCAGCTCGAATTTGCTAAACAGCAAAATAAAGAATTTGTGTATTTGGGCTACCAAATCGATGAATGCACCAAAATGAAATACAAAACTCAGTTTTTACCCGCGCAAAAACACGTTAATGACCAGTGGTTGGCTATTTAATTTGCAAAAATGCCCGCTGCGCCTTTACTTATTGGCGTATTTTGGGCAAAATCTGCAGCGTTTAACTATTAAAGAGGTGTTACGCTAAACATGGCGAAAGAAGACGTAATCGAAATGCAAGGGACAGTCCTTGATACTTTACCAAATACAATGTTCCGAGTTGAGCTAGAAAATGGTCACGTAGTTGTGGCTCATATTTCAGGTAAAATGCGCAAAAACTATATCCGTATTTTAACCGGCGATAAAGTAACGGTAGAAATGACTCCTTACGATTTATCGAAAGGACGTATCGTATTCCGTGCTCGCTAAGTGCGTAAACGAGATTTAGTTTTTGGCTAGTGAATAACTAGCTTAAAGCGTTTATTAAATGTAATTGATGGTACTGACTAGCAATTACATTTAATAAACAAAAAACCCAGCTTTTGCTGGGTTTTTTGTTGCCTATAAAAAAGCACAAAAAAGCCCACGCGTATCGCGCAGGCTAGTTTATATACCCATTCGCATAATTTGCGCATTGGTATGATAAGTGAATACACTTGTTTAAGCGGGTGTTAAATTACTTTCATAGTCAAAGTTAATTTTCTTATCTTTAACTGATACTTTAACAGTACCGCCATCAACCAGTTCACCAAAGAGTATTTCGTTAGCCAATGGCTTTTTAAGCTCATCTTGAATAACACGTGCCATTGGACGTGCACCCATTGCTTTATCGTAGCCTTTATCTGCTAACCACTCTCGGGCCTTAGAGGTCAGCTCAAGGTTAACTGACTTCTTATCTAATTGTGCTTGCAACTCAACTACAAATTTATCGACCACTTGCAAGATAACGTCTTTTTCAAGGTGGTTAAACCAAATGATATTATCTAAGCGGTTTCTAAATTCAGGTGAAAATACCTTGTTAATTTCACTCATTGCATCGTGCGTATGATCTTGCTCGGTAAAGCCAATCGATTTACGTGTGGTTTCTTGCACGCCGGCATTGGTTGTCATAACCACCACCACGTTTCTAAAGTCAGCTTTACGACCATTGTTATCGGTTAACGTACCGTGATCCATTACTTGCAGTAATATGTTGTAAATATCTGGGTGGGCTTTTTCAATTTCATCCAATAATACAACTGCATGCGGGTTTTTAATAACGGCTTCGGTAAGTAAACCACCTTGTTCAAAACCAACATACCCAGGAGGCGCACCAATTAAACGGCTTACTGCATGGCGCTCAACGTACTCTGACATATCAAAGCGGATAAACTCAACGCCCATACATTTAGCGAGCTGTTTAGTAACCTCGGTTTTACCTACACCCGTTGGCCCCGCAAATAAGAACGAGCCCACTGGCTTATCTTCGTTTGCAAGCCCAGATCGAGATAAACGAATCGCAGATGTTAGCGCGTCGATTGACTGATCTTGCCCAAACACCAACATTTTAAGATTACGATCAAGATTTTTAAGCGTTTCTTTATCGGTCGATGACACGCTTTGAGCTGGGATACGTGCCATTTTAGCAATAATCGATTCAATATCTGATACACCAATGGTTTTTTTGCGCTTAGAGCTTGGCTGCAAACGTTGGTTGGCACCGGCTTCATCTATTACATCAATGGCTTTATCAGGTAAATGACGCTCATTAATGTATTTAGCACTTAGTTCAGCAGCTGCTTTTAATGCTTTTTGCGTGTAACGAATACCATGGTGTTCTTCATAACGCTCTTTTAAACCATTTAAAATTTTAGTGGTATCGGCCACACTTGGTTCAAGTACATCAATTTTTTGGAAACGACGCACTAACGCACGGTCTTTTTCAAATATATTTTTGTACTCATTGTAAGTGGTTGAGCCCATACAACGTAACTGCCCGCTTGAAAGCAGCGGTTTAAGTAAGTTAGAGGCATCCATAACACCACCCGATGCAGCACCTGCGCCAATAATAGTGTGTATTTCATCAATAAATAAAATTGAGTTAGGTTTTGCTTGTAACTCTTTTAATAAGCTCTTAAAGCGTTTTTCAAAGTCGCCGCGGTACTTAGTACCGGCAAGCAATGCGCCCATATCAAGCGAGTAAACAACAGCATCGGCAATTACTTCAGGCACTTGTTCATTAACAATGCGGTACGCAAGGCCCTCTGCAATAGCTGTTTTACCTACCCCTGCTTCACCAACAAGTAGTGGGTTATTCTTTTTACGGCGACATAAAACCTGCACGGTGCGCTCTACTTCGCTGTCGCGCCCTACTAATGGGTCAATGTTACCGTCTTTGGCTTGGGCATTTAAATTAGTGGTAAAGCTATCTAACTTACTTGCCTCTTCGTTTTGAACCTCTTGTACTTCTTCATGAATATCGTCAGTGTCATCTCCTAACTCATCATCCGTTTTAGAAATACCATGAGAAATAAAATTCACTATATCTAAGCGAGAAATATCGCTTTTCTTAAGTAAATAAACCGCTTGGCTTTCTTGTTCAGAAAAAATAGCAACGAGCACGTTAACGCCTGTAACTTCGTTTTTACCAGATGATTGAACATGAAAAACCGCACGTTGAAGCACGCGCTGAAAGCCCAGTGTTGGTTGGGTTTCGCGTTCTTCTTCTAAATCGGGAATAACCGGTGTGGTTTCGTCTATGAATTCTAATAGTTCGGTTTTTAAACCAGAAATATTAACACCGCAGGCGTTTAGCGCTTCGCCTGCTGAAGGGTTATCTAAAAGCGCAAGTAAAAGGTGTTCTACCGTCATAAACTCATGGCGGCGTGTACGCGCTTCACGAAACGCGGCATTTAACGTTAGTTCTAAGTCTTTGTTTAGCATTGGCAACCCCTTACTGAGATAATTATTTTATACCACAACAATGAGATGATTGATCACCTAATTGGTATTTATTCCTGCTCACAACTACAAAGCAGTGGATGCTCGTTATCCCGTGCATAACGGTTAACTTGTTCCGCTTTGGTATGGGCTACATCGGCGCTAAATACACCGCATATCCCTTTACCTTTTTCGTGAACTTGTAGCATCACATCAGTTGCTCTATCGCTATCCATATTGAAAAACGTCATTAGAACTTCTATTACAAAGTCCATTGGCGTGTAGTCGTCGTTATTTAAAACAACTTTGTATTTTCGCGGTGGCTGCAGCTTTTGCTTTTCACTATCGCGAACTGTGTCGATGACACCTGAATCTTTCATACCACTCATAATTAAATATAGTCTTGTCTTTAGAACTCAAGCAAACTTGAATAAAAAATAAATTAAATGTTAAAAAAATACCACAAAACACTTGACTGACTGGCCAAATAAACTACAGTCAGAAGTAGATTGATTAATCCTTAGTCAGTCTAGCAAATTATACGGTTTAGAATAACTAAATTAGTCAACTTATAGAAGGATGTAGAAGTATGGCTTGTGGTAAAGTCAAATGGTTCAACAACGCCAAAGGTTTTGGTTTCATCGTAGAAGACGGCTGCGAGAATGATATTTTCGCTCATTACTCAACGATTGTAATGGACGGTTATAAGACACTTAAAGCTGGTCAGGATGTAACATTCGAGCTAGAACAAGGCCCTAAGGGCTTACACGCTAAAAACATTGCGCCTAACGGCGACATTTTAGAGTGATCAAAAATTTGTTCGACTAAAGCGAGCGACCTAATTTAGATCCTCGCTTAATTCCCCACTTACCATTCAACTCTCTTCTTATTACTAAATTGCTCCTGTACACGCTAAATTCAACCCTTTTCCTTGATTTTATTTTATATACCCCAATGTTCTAACAGTTACCTGCTAATTAAGGCTGTTCAAAAGCGCAAGCGCTAGCCCTTTTTAAACAAGCTTGTTACACTCTTGTTGCTAAATTACGCGGTTACATTTTAGCTTATGCTTTTACGCGGCTAAAATACGTGTACTTTGCAACCTATAAAAATCAGTTAGTCAGGTGTGACTATTCTGCCTTTTGGCATATTAAGAGTACCGACACCTAACAAACTGCTTGTTAACGCAACCATGCGCTAATGAGTTTCTTTGCATTGTTGAATACGGCCACTGCGGCCTACTATCTAGGAATGATGATGACATCAAAAATTATCTACACTAAAACGGACGAAGCTCCGGCGCTAGCAACCTACTCGTTGCTACCAATTATCCAAGCCTATACAAATGCGGCAGGTGTTGAAGTTGAAACTCGCGATATCTCATTAGCAGGTCGTGTAATTGCAAACTTCGCTGATTACCTTACTGAAGAGCAACGCATCGGCGATGCGCTTGCAGAGCTTGGCGAACTTGCAAAAACACCAGAAGCAAACATCATCAAATTACCAAACATCAGTGCGTCTGTACCGCAATTACGCGCTGTCATTAAAGAGCTTCAAGAAAAAGGCTACGCACTACCAGAGTACCCTGCTGAGCCTAAAAATGATGAAGAAGCTAAAATTAAAGCCACTTACGACAAAATTAAAGGCAGTGCTGTAAACCCAGTATTGCGTGAAGGTAATTCAGATCGTCGTGCACCAGGTTCCGTTAAAGAATATGCACGCAATAACCCTCATTCAATGGGTGCGTGGAGCAAAGACTCACAATCATACGTTGCGAGCATGAGCGAAGGTGACTTCTTTGGTTCTGAGCAATCTGTCACTGTTGATGCAGCAACTGATGTACGTATTGAGCACGTAGCGACTAATGGCGATGTAACTGTACTTAAACAAAGCACGCCGCTAATTGCTGGCGAAGTAATTGATGCATCGCGCATTAGCGCAGCTAAACTACAAGCGTTTTTAGCAGCAGAAATTGATGCAGCTAAAGAAAAAGGCGTATTATTTTCGCTTCACATGAAAGCGACAATGATGAAAGTATCTGACCCTATTATTTTTGGTCACGCGGTAAAAGTTTTCTACAAAGACGTATTTGCTAAACACGGCGAGCTTTTTGAAGAGTTAGGTGTTGATGTAAATAACGGTTTAGGCGACGTTTATTCTAAAATTCAAACATTAGATGATGCTAAGCGCGAAGAAATTGAAGCAGACATTCAAGCGGTTTACGCTGAGCGTCCTGCTATTGCAATGGTTGATTCTGACCGTGGCATTACTAACTTACACGTTCCAAGCGATGTGATCATTGATGCGTCTATGCCTGCTGCTATTCGTTCAAGCGGTCAAATGTGGAACAACGACGGTAAACTACAAGACACTAGCTTTGTGATCCCAGATCGTAGCTACTCAAGCGTTTACCAAGCTACAATTGATTTTTGTAAAGAAAACGGCGCGTTCGATCCTACCACTATGGGTAGCGTACCAAACGTAGGCCTAATGGCTCAAAAAGCAGAAGAATACGGTTCTCACGATAAAACGTTTGAAGCAAAAGCGGATGGTTCTATTCGTGTTGTTGATGCAAATGGCACAACATTACTTGAGCACACTGTTGAGCAAGGCGATATTTGGAGAATGTGTCAGGTTAAAGACGCACCAATCCAAGATTGGGTTAAGCTTGCTGTAAACCGCGCACGTGCGACGGGCGTACCTGCTATTTTCTGGTTAGATGAAAACCGTGCTCACGATGCAGAGCTAATTAAAAAGGTAAACAAATACTTACCAGATCACGATACTGATGGCCTAGACATTCAAATTTTAGCACCGCTTGAAGCAACTTTGTTCTCATTAGCGCGTATTAAAGAAGGTAAAGACACTATCTCTGTAACGGGTAACGTATTACGTGACTACCTAACAGATTTATTCCCAATTTTAGAGCTGGGTACCAGTGCTAAAATGCTTTCTATTGTGCCACTAATGAACGGTGGTGGCTTATTTGAAACTGGCGCAGGTGGTTCAGCACCTAAGCATGTTCAACAGTTCGAAAAAGAAAACCACTTACGTTGGGATTCGTTAGGCGAGTTTTTAGCACTAGCGGCTTCGCTTGAGCACCTAAGCGTGAATGCAGGCAACAAAAAAGCACAAGTACTTGCTGACACACTAGATAAAGCAACAGGTACGTTCTTAGCTGAAAACAAGTCGCCTTCACGTAAAGTAAAAGAAATTGATAACCGTGGTTCTCACTTCTTCTTATCTTTATTCTGGGCACAAGAGCTGGCAAAGCAAGACGAAGACAGCGAGCTTAAAGCGCAATTTACACAAATTGCGAGCGATTTAGAAACGCAAAAAGAGCAAATCGTAAGCGAGCTTAACGATGCACAAGGTCCTTCAATGGATATTGGTGGTTACTTCCAACCAAATGATGATGCAGCGTTTAAAGCAATGCGCCCAAGTGCAACATTTAACGAAATTTTATCTAAATTAGTATAATTTTAGATTAAATTAGAAAACCGCTTACGTTTAAAGTAAGCGGTTTTTTTGTGTCTTTATTTTATATAAAAAGGCCGCTACTTTAACTTTAAAGTAGCGGCCTTTAATAATTAACCTGAATTTTGGATAATTAAAGCTATATTAATTATTTTGTATATGCACGCGGCATTGTTGAATCTGTAGTGTAACGCTCACGCAGTTTATCTTGGCGCGACTGCGTAGATACTTCTTCACCGTTAATAATCATTTTACTTACATGGCTACTTAGCTCAAATGGGTCGTTACTCCATACAACCACATCGGCAGCTTTACCTACTTCAAGGCTACCTGCATTTATGCCAAATACGTCGGCTACATTGGATGTAACAGCATTAAGTGCACCTTGCTGGCTCATGCCGTACGAAACTGCATTACCGGCATCAAAACGAAGCTGGTAAATATTATGGCTGGCATCGCCGCCCACAGTTAAAATAACTTTTACCCCAGCTTTTTCAAGCGCGGCTGCGTTATCTAAACTGGCATGTAAAGAGTCAAAGCTTGAAGGTAAGCTATCCATAGCACTCATAATTACTGGTACTTGCGCTTTAGCAATCTGCTCTTTAACAACAACAGCATCTTGTGCACCATTGAGCACTAAATTAATACCAAATTGCTCTTTAACTTTAAGTAGCTCAATAATATCAGCCGCACGAGATACACCCACTACAAGTGGCATATCGCCGCTAAGTACTTTAACCATTACTTTATCTTCAGTACTTGGGGTGCTGTCGTCGTCTTTTTTAGGCTTTTTAGCTGCTTTTGTTTGGTGCTCTTCAAGCTTATTAATTAGCGTTTGCAATGTAAATGCGCGCGAGCCCTTACTGCGCTCACCTAAATAAACCACTAATGCAGCTTGTTTTTGTATGTCGCCTTGTAAATCACCGCTTAAATCAACAACGCTTGCTAAGCCCGAAAAAATACTATCGCCACCATGCGGGGTAATTACATCGCGGGTTACACCGCCTTTACGTGCATACGGGATAAGGCTTGAGTGAGCGTTATAAGCAAGGCTTACATCAAAATCAATGCCTGCTTTTTCTTCGCCTGCATCGCGTGAGCCTGCAACTGCACTTACTTCCACTAAGCCAAGTTGATTAATGCTAGCAATAAAACCTGGGGTTACAATTTGCCCATTTGCATCAATAACTTTATCTGCTTGTACTTGCTGTGGATTAATAGCGGTAATTTTACCGTTATCCATAACAATGCTGGCGTTTTCTAAAACGCCTTGCTCGGTTGCCGTATGCAGCGTGGCATTAATAATAGCAAGCGATTGTGCATTGGCTGCACCTGAGGCTAATAGTCCGGCAGCAACCAGAGATAGCGAAAACGAACGTGATAAATTTTTCATTCTGGGCTCCTTATTGTTGGCCTAACATAAAATCACTTTGTGCTTGAAATGCGCTATCGTTTCTATCGTAAACTTTTGCGCCATCAATAAATACTTGTTCAGCTTTTGCGTAAACGCTAAATGGGTTTTGGTTCCAAATAACCACATCGCCTTGTTTACCTGCTTCAAGCGAACCAGTTTTATCTTCAATACCTAATGATTTAGCCGCGTTTGAGGTGATCCACTTAATCGCGTGCTGCTCCGAAATATCAAACCCATTTTCGTTTGCACGGTACATTACTTTACCCGCTTCTTGGTTTAAGCGCTGAATAGTGGTGTCTGAGTCAGAATGCACAATGGCACACGAATTTTTTACCGCATCAACAATAGCTACGTTTTCTTGAACCATGTCGTAGGCTTCCATTTTAAAGCCCCACCAATCTGGCCAAAGTGCAGCACACGAACCATTTTCAGCTAATAAACCTGCAATTTTATAAGCTTCTACACCGTGATGGAACGTACCTGCGTGATAGCCAAATTCTTTTGAAAGGTCGATCATCATCGCCATTTCTTCAGCTTTATAACAGTGATTATGAATTAACACTTCACCTTCAATTACCGCGCGAAGAGTATCGTGCTTAATATCGCGAACTGGTGCTTCTGGGTTTAAACCTGCTTCGTAATCGGCGTCGTACTTATCCCATGCACGTTTGTACTCTTGTGCTTCTGCCCATGCCATACGGTAACCGGCCATGTTACCCATACGGGTTGAAGGCAAAGTACCTTGGCGACCATATACGCGTTTTGGGTTTTCACCACAGGCCATTTTTAAACCATTAGGCGCATCAGGGAATTTCATTGCTTGCATGGTATGCGCAGGAATGTTTTTAAGTGTTACGCCACGGCCACCAAATAAGTTAGCTGAGCCTGGTAAAATTTGTAGTGAAGTAATACCGCCTTCGCGCGCGCGGTTAAAGCCAGGATCTTGAGGCCATACAGAATGCTCTACCCACACCTCAGCAGTATTTGGGCTGGTCATTTCGTTTCCGTCTTGATGAGACTCAACTGATGGGCTTGGGTAAGCACCTAAATGAGAATGTACGTCAATAATACCTGGGGTAACCCATTTTCCCTGTGCATCAATGGTTGCATCTGCATTAGCCGATAAGTCTTTACCTACTTGTTGTACTTTACCATCAACAAGTAACACATCGGCGTCATCTAAGCGCTCGCCAGTGCCAGTAAGTACTGTTGCATTGGTAATTAATGTGCTTTTACTTGCAAGCGGTGTGTAGGTGCTTGGGTATGGGTTTTTATTGATGGTGATTTTTGCATCTTGTGGGCCGTTTTCTTGGCAGCCAACAAGGGCAGCAGCTAAACCAACTGCTAACAATGAGGGAGCAAATTTTTGCATGTTGTTAGGTTCTCCTGTTTTTTTGCTACTTTAGCTAAAGCGGCGTAATAAAGCTAAAAAAACAGGTAAAAAAGCGATTAAATGAGTTAAACGGCTGTAATTATTTTTTTATATAATTGTTATACAGTTTTTCAAGCGCGCCTTCGGTTGTAAGCGATGGGTCTTTGTTTATAAAGTGTTTTACGGTGCGAGTTACAAAGTCTGAGTTTTGCTTATGTTGCTTAGCAAAATCCTTAATTAATGTATTGCCATCGCTTGCTGCTGTTACTTTATCATGGCGATGACGATACTGGCTAAGTGCTCTATTAAAGTCGCCGTTATAATCCTCTACCAATATTTTATAAAAGTCACTTTTATGAACTTTAAGTACGTTAATACAGTAATTTAATGCCTCTTTAAAGTCGGTAAAAACGCTCCCTTCTACATCAAACTCTTTGGTTTTTTCGCGTACGGTCACGCGGGCTTCTTCGGTGGCATATGTAAAGCCTGTAAACGCTAAACGCTCAGATGCCTCTTTACCTAATTTCATACCCGCTTGAATGCTGTGCGCAAATTCGTCACTCATTTCGCTTAATTCGTTTTCTTCCCACATGTTATAAACACGCAGCGCCTTAGCGTACTTATTAGAGAGCTTTTTTTTAAGTTTTGTAAAACGCTCATCTATCGTCATTAGCCTTTCATTATGTAATAAGGCATGGCACTCATAACACGCGGCAATAGAGACAAAGTCGGCCTCTTCGCCTAAATCAATAATGCTCTGTAGCATATGTAACGGCGGGCAATGATCGCGCTCTGTGGCTTCGCATCCACAATAAAAACATTGGTTAAAATGCTTGTGCTCGCAGGCATACGCTTGCTGGTAATAGCTGGCTAACGTTTTGCTCACTGGTTCTCCTAAAAATTAAGCGCGTAAATAATGGGGGCGATAATAGCAGGCTGAGAAAATATGTCAGTAGCTATAAAATAATTTTGCCTAAGTGTGTCAAAAAACACATTTATTAGGGCTTAAATTCAGTCACCTAGCTTAAGTGTGTATTTTTAAACATACCTGCTTACACCTTGTTGCGTTTGGTTAACAGCTTTTTAGTTTAAATCGCTCAATAATAAAGCTGAACCACAAACAATGAGGACTAATTATGAACACGTTAAAAGCTACTTTATGCACAACTATGGTACTAGGCGCAACTTTACTAATTGCAAAACCAGCATTAGCCACCCAATTTGTCGCGGCCGATTCATCGCCAGGTACACAGGCTTGTATGGCTGTTGCAGCTAATAAATCGTACGTAGTACGTAAAGCGTCACGGGATTTAAATATAAGCAAAGCGGTAATGAGCAAAAAGCTGCACTGTAATAACTTATCAATGGGCGACTTTGTTACTTTGTATAATCTTGATAAAAGCGCAAATTATTTAAATATTGATACCAGTACTCGCACTTCAATTAAAGACTTAGCTAAATCGTACAACCCAGAAAAAGTAATCATCACAGGGCCAAAATAGTATGGCGTTAACACAAAATTAAGCCTGCTTTGTAAGCAGGCTTAGTTATTAAATAATGGCCGCAATTAAGCCAAATAAACCGCCAAACACACCGCCCCATACTACTAGCCAACCTAAATGCTCACGTATCATAGTTTGAATAATGTCTTTAACCATTTTTGGAGTGAGTTCATTTAAACGCTCATCAACTAATTTAAGTACCGTAGCATGTAAGCTTTGTGCGCTATTCCCTTGCGATAACGTATCGTTTACTAGCGCTTTAAAATCGTCTGTTTGGCTAATTTGCGCAAGTGATAGCTGCATTTTTTCAATAAACTTTTCTCGCATTGGCTCTATAGCCGCTGTGCCACCAAACATACCTAACATACTGCCAAACTGTGATTGCTCTATTACTTGAAGTAGGTTGTCGAATGCAGGGTTTAAATCAACCTTAGTAATAATGCCCTCAAAGGCGATATTAGGTTGTGCTTTGCTAAGTAGGTTATTAATTTTTTGCTCAGAGAAAAACTCAGTCAAAATTAAATTACGAATGGCCACTTTAAAACTTTCAAATTTTAGAGCAATAACACCCGAGCCATATAACAAAGGTACTTTTTCAAATAACATATGAACAGCCAATAAGTTTGTGACAGCACCAGATAGCGCAAATAACCCCACCGATAACACAATAGCGTGGTTAAAAAAGTAGCCTATAACTACACACAAGACAGCAAGCAAATTGGTGATAAAACTTTTGTTCATTGTTACTCCATTAGCATTTTTTATATCGTTAATTTTACAACGATTAGTTTGTTAAATTAATACTTTTTTGCCATAGTTTAAGTATCTGTTTAAAAGGCGAGCAATTGATATGTGGAAAACAGTAAACGAGCACATTAGCCAAGCCATTCATTATGACTTTAAACATACTTACAAACGTCAGCTGCAAAGTACAAATACCGATAAACTCTATCAACTCACCGATGGAAAACACAATTACCTGGTTAAAATTGCCCTTAAAAGCGAACTAGATCGCCTAGAAAGCGAAGCGATAGGACTTAAGCAGCTCACCCAAAATAGTGTTTTTATGGTGCCCGACTGTATTGTAACAGGTGCTAATATTGAATTTTCGTTTATTGTACTTGAATGGTTAGTACTTGATAAACAGCCCCATACGCATTGGCACGATATGGGTAAACAACTGGCTATGCTGCACCAAAAGCACGACCAAGCAATGTTTGGCTTTGATGTAGATAATTACCTAGCCACCACCGTGCAACCAAACCAGTGGCATAAAAAATGGGACTTATTTTACGCAGAAGAGCGCATAGGCTGGCAACTGCAACTATTAGCCGAAAAAGGCATTCAACTTGTAGAGCATGAGCTATTAATTAATTTGGTAAAAGAGCAATTGCACAGCCATATTGTGGAGCCCTCTTTAGTACATGGCGACTTTTGGCGAGGAAATATGGGCTTTATTAAAAATGTACCGACCTTATTTAACCCCGCATGTTATTACGGAGACCGCGAGGTAGATATTGCAATGAGCGAGCTATTTGCCCCCTTACCTGATGATTTTTATAACGCCTATAACGCGCAATACCCATTAAGCGAAAACTATAAAAAGCGCAAAGCTATATACCAACTTTACCCTATTTTAAATCACGCAAATATATTTGCAGGGCACTACCTTACTCAGGCTAAGCAGCATATTGATGAGCTGCTATCGCTTTAAATAATAACGCCTCATAAGGCGTAAAATAACTGTCATAATCGTTGCTTCAGCACTATATTTAAAAAGGATGTTATTTAGGCTCAATACCTTGTTGTTTAGTTCAGTTTTGAGCCATCAAGTTGTTGCTAGTATAACTGCACAACTTAATTAATGTGTATCAATAAGTTAATTCTTACCTTGGTACTATTGGAGTGATTATGAAAGATTTTTTATCACAACGTATCACGTGCCCACACTGTGGCAACCACATACACCTAGACATTGACGCAAGTATGGGGGATCAAGACTACGTAGAAGAATGCAGTGCCTGTTGTAACCCTATTCATTTAAACATGCACATAGACCATGCTTATAAAAAATTAGAGTTACACATAGACAGCGACGATGAACAAATTTTTTAGCCTTGGTGGCGTAAGTAATTTTCTACCGTGTTAATAATGGTATAAGTTTGCTGATCAACTTCTATATTTAGTTCATCACCCACTTGAGCGTTACCTAAATTTGTAATGGCCAGTGTTTCGGGGATCAGGTGTAACCAAAACCCCTGCTCGTCAATTTCGCCCACGGTTAAACTTGCGCCATTTATTGCTACAAAGCCTTTGTACAAAACATACTTTTGCCATTTAGTAGGTAAGCTTAACTGAATTTTACAGTTATTTTGTTGCTTAACTATTTGCCCGATTTGGGCAGTGCAGTGTATGTGCCCCGACACAATATGCCCACCTAATTCAGTACCAAAGGTTACTGAGCGCTCATAATTAACTAAGCTACCTAGTGCAAGCTTGCCTAAATTCGTTAGTAATAGTGTTTCATCAATTACATCAAAATGTACTTGTGCCACTACATCGTGGTTACTTAATTCAACTTTAACCACTGTTAAACAACAGCCATTAATTGCAATGCTCGCGCCTAAATCTAAATGTTTAACGTATTCATCACCTACCGATACAACCAAACGTAAAACCCCTTCGGTATGCGTGGTAGATACAACAGTAGCTTGAGTTTGAACGATTCCTGTAAACATAAAATCACTTAAAATTATTACAAAGTGCTAGTTTAACGTATCAACTCGTAAAATCATTCACTACAGTGATTTTTATTTGAAACACAATCGATTACAATTGCGCCCTGTTTTATCAAATAGCTGTTTTTATGACCTTTAGTAGCTGGGAAGCCAAACGTTTAATCACCCTTGCCGTACCTGTATTTTTAGCACAAGTAACACTCGTTTTAATGTCGGTAGTCGACACCATTATGGCAGGCCAAGTAAGCCCAACAGATTTAGCTGCGCTGTCGATTGCAACCGGTATATGGAACCCGTTATTACTGGCGCTGCAAGGTATTTTGCTCGCGTTAACCGGTATTATTGCCCAATTTGCGGGCGCTAATGATAAAAAAGGTATTAGCCATTATTTTCAGCAAGCTCTGTATTTAACCGCTATTTTAAGCGCAATTGGTTTTGGTATAGCCAACATAGCCGATATAGTGATTTTAAAACTCGATACAACCCCCGCTATCGCAAGCCTTGCTTATGACTATATCCATTTTGTGAAATGGGGAGCCTTTGGTTTTTTAATTTTTACCGTTTATCGAAATATGACCGAAGGTATGGGGATGACAAAACCCGCTTTTTATATCAGCTTGCTGGGCCTTGGCGTTAATATTCCGGCTAACTATATTTTTATAAATGGTTTATTTGGCTTACCAGCCTACGGCGGCGCTGGTTGTGGCATTGCTACGGCATTGGTACTAACTGTAATGGCTGTTGCACAAGTGACATATTGCCAGTTTAGTAAAAAAATTGATGCAAAAGCCCTGCTGGCAAATTTTGAAAAGCCCAATATTAAAACCATTGGGATTATTACGAAATTAGGTATACCCATTTCATTGGCCACTTTTTTTGAAATTACGCTATTTGCGTGTATACCTTTATTTATTGCACACTTAGGTGCTGTTGCTGTGTCGGGCCATCAAATTGCGGGAAGCGTGACCGCGTTATTATTTATGATGCCACTGAGCTTATCTATCGCCATTAGTATTCGTATTGGTAATTTATTTGGTCAAAACCATTTAAGCCAATTAAAAACTGCTATATCAACCAGCTACATATTAGCCATTGCTATTGCGTTATTTTTAGCTTTTATAACCTTTATTGGCCGCGATTTAATAAGCCAACTATACACCGACAGCCCAGCCGTTATTGCATTAGCGACCTCAATTATGATTTTGGCATGTATTTATCAAATACCTGATGCACTTCAAGTCGCTGCGAACGGCATTTTAAGAGGTTTAAAACATACGCAGCCTATATCGTATATAACGTTTATATCTTACTGGTTAATCGGTTTTGCTTTAGGCTACGTATTGGGAAGAACAGATTTAATTGTGCCCGCCATGGGGCCGCACGGTTTTTGGATAGGTATTATTTTTGGTTTAACCGTTGCTGCTGTATGGCTTATGTTCACCGTTAATAAGCGATTAAAGCAGGCGCCATTTGTATAAAAAAGCACTAACATTAATACCAAGCAAAACATGGTTAAGTTGTTTATTAGCTGTGTGTTGCGCTGTGCTTGCTGGGTGTTCAAAAGCGCCCAGCCACAGTTATCAAACATACATAGTACGCTTAAGTAATACCCTTGAAACCCAAGCCCCCGGTTTAAGTAAACCTGAAGCTATTAGCCCGCTTTTACCCCCTAACACGCTTTCAAACAGCACTACCATTAGCTTGATTGAACTTGCAAGCTTAAGCCATTGTAAGCTCAGCTTACTTATTAGTGAGCACAACAATCAGCTTGGTAAAACGGCCGGACATGCCGGTGTTTTAAAGTATCAAATAGAGTTTGTGCAAAATGCACAGCAGTGCTTAAGCACGCTTGAGCCTGACTCAGCAGTTTATAAAACCTTGTTAAAAGCAAAAACACATAAAGAGCAAACACTAAACCACTACTTTAATTTAATGTTGTATAACGAATTTGAGCTAAAAAACACGTGGCAAGCTAGCAGCGCAGAGCTTTCTGCTTCCCCTGCAGGGTTTAGCGACACGGTAGCGGCCATGCAGCAGCTTGCACTCATAAAACAACACATACTCAATAAACACTACTTAAAAATTAACTCCGCAGACATTTTTAACGCGTTAGAGCAGCTGAATAAGTACCGTTTTAACCAATTACTCATTTATTCTGCACGGCTGCAAATAGCGTTTAATAATTCAGCCACGCAATTTATTGAATCGCAATCCATTGATGAAATATGCCCAGCAGGAAAAAATAAAAAAGTAGCCACTATCGTCAGTAACGTGTTTCAAAAGTATTTCCTTAAAGAAATACAGCCTTATCAGGCTAATTTAGCAGGCTACCTTGAAACACTTTTACCTTTGTATAACCAACTGTGGTTTGACCAAGCCATTACAAATAAGCAAATAAATACTTTGATAGCGCTGGATTCACAAAACAATCTACTAAACCAGCTTAAAGGCTCAGCCAAAAAACACGTTACCTGGTGGCAAAACTTTTATAAAACGTGTGAAATCAGCCCAATATGAATAAAAAAACGGCAAATAAACGTAAAAGCAACAAACTTGCTTGATTCACCACTCACCACGCTATATATTAGCGGCCGCTGATAATTAAATTTATCGCATCTTAATTAGGTAATACGACCGTAGCTCAGTTGGTTAGAGCGCTACCTTGACATGGTAGAGGTCGGTGGTTCGAATCCACTCGGTCGTACCAAATTTATTCTTCCCTCTGAATAAATATAATTAAGATACTCTTTGTACGACTGTAGCTCAGTTGGTTAGAGCGCTACCTTGACATGGTAGAGGTCGGTGGTTCGAATCCACTCAGTCGTACCAAAACTATTCTCCCCCTCTTAATAAATATAATTAACCTATTCCTATTAATCGTTAAGCCATAACTCAATTGGTTAGCGCGCTACCCACTCTCTATGCCCATGCAGAAATCGGTTGTTCGAATCCACTCTGTCGTATCAAATTTATTCATTCCACTGAATCAATTTAATTAAGCAATTAATAGTTCAATCATAGCTCAGTTGGTTAGAGCACTATCTACTTTAAATCCTAACTAATACTGCAAACACCCGCAGTGTTTATAAATTCGTTTAAACAAAAACGCCCTCGTATTACTTATTTATTAATGCAGTTTGTTATTTAAAGCCAAATTAAGCCATTACTTAAAGGCGATAATTTTGTTTGATTTATATACTATTTGTTTACAATTTGATTATAATCGCTTAGTGGGTTTTTAAAGTGAGTTTAGGTATGGTGCGGGTTGGTATATTAACAGTATTCTTTTTCTGTGCTTTGTTTAGCCCGCTAACATATGCTTATACACTTAATAACAACATCACCCTAGAGGATGATAACCTGTGGCGCCCTGTCACAGCATCCAATGCGCCTCCTTCTGCACAGCAAGTAATTACATCTTATAAAAACGCTAGTGAAACGAGTAACCTGCTCGGTAAAAGTGGCGCTGTAATAACAAAAATTGCGTTAAATAACCCCACCACTGGAGCTTGGTATGTGCTGCCGCAAGCCAATTTTATCGACGTTGGTTTAGCCTATTGGCAAACCGAACAGGGGGATATAGTTAAGCTTGCTGATTTTTCGCAGTCTCACGTTAATCAACCGGCAATTTTAATGCATGGACAAGCATTTAAACTGCCCTTCTATGCGCCAAGCAGTGGCTATTTATGGATATATTTAGAAGCCAAACACTATCCAACGCCGGTTGATTTAAGTATTTTAAGCGAAGGTGTATTTTTGCATCATCAGTTTTATATAAACTCATTAAGCCTTATTACTATTTCTGTCATGCTCACTTTAGCAATGATGGCCTTTGTAATGTTTTTAAGAGTAAAGCAAAAAGTGGCCTTGTTTTGTGCTGGGTATGTCGGTTTGCACGGTCTTGGCTGGGCGTTTGCTTCGGGCGCTGTAAATACAATTTATGCCAGCCCCTCTTTTAATAAACATTACTTAGGGATTTATTTATTTGCCTTTGCTGTGAGTTGCGCAGCAGCATTTACCTACTACCTGTTTAATTTCGATAAAGAAAAAGCCAATAAGCTTGGGAGTGCTTTAAAATACTTTACCGTTAGTGCATTTGTATGCGGTATCTGCAGCCTATTTATGCCCTTTTATTTAGTGTTTTATATCGCGCACTTTTTAGCAGCCGTATGGGTTATGCTTAGCTTAACCACTGGGTTTGCCATGCTTAGCCTGAACGATTTTAGAGCCAAGTATTTTTTATTTGGAAATATGCTCTATAGCCTGTCATTAGTAGTATACGTTGCATTTCATTTTGATTTAATAAATGCGACCTCATCAGAAATACTTGTGCTGTTAGCCTTAGCAATAGATTGTGTGTGTATTGTGCTGTCTTTGTCTGAGTGGCTAAAGTTAAAACAGCATGAATTTAGTACCTTGTTACATGAATCTCGCTTTGATCCTCTAACCCAAGTTGGCAACCGACTACTATTAAATGATGAGCTGATTAAACTTGCACACAGTGCTTACATCATTGTGTTTATAGATTGTGATGGAATAAAAAAAATAAACGATGCGCTTGGTCACGCCAAAGGTGATGCGTTTTTAATTAATGCAGCAAAATTAATGACACAGCATCTAGCGCAAGACGGCACCGTATTTAGAACCGGGGGCGATGAATTTATTTGGTTATGTAAAGTCAAAAACAAATCACACCTCCCCCAACTAAAAGCCACACTTACCCAAAAGCTCACCGCATTACATCGCACTATTCAACAGCAATGGCCGCAATCTGGTATTAGTTATGGCATAGCATCTAGCGATGAGTGCCAAAGCCATACCGAGTGTTTAACCTTAGCGGATCAGCGCATGTATAACTTAAAATCAGCCCATAAACTTAAAGCAAGTTAAGCTAATAACCTTCTCAACCACCTTTTTCGCCACTTACCGCCTTTTATTTTACTCGAAGCCTCTGCTAGGTACGCTCATGTATTCGCCAATAACTTCATGCACGTGTGTCGCCCTTTGTTCGCGAGTATGAAATTTATTAAACAGTGTAATAGTACAAAACAAACAAGAACAAAGTTATAATGGCGCTAATTTGTCAGGCGAATAAAGCTATAAATAACACGATTAAATTACACCAATAGGAGTTGTACATGGAACATATTATTTCGGGCGTGGCTAAGTTTCAAAAAGAAGTTTACCCATCAAAAAAAGCAGCGTTTCAAAAACTAGCCAATGGTCAAAACCCAGAAGTGTTATTTATCACCTGTGCCGACTCGCGTATTGATCCAAACTTAGTGACTCAAACTGAACCCGGTGAATTATTTATTTGTCGTAACGCGGGCAATATTATCCCGCCACATAGTAATCAAACCGGCGGTATGACAGCCTCAATTGAATTTGCGGTGGCTGCACTGGGCGTATCACACATTATCATTTGTGGGCACTCGGATTGTGGCGCAATGAAAGGCGCTATAAATACTGAAGGTTTATCAAGCTTACCGCACGTTAAAGAGTGGCTTGGCCACAGCCGCGTAGCAACTGAAGTTGTAAAAGAAAAATGCGGTTGCGCAGAGCTAAACAATAACGACCACCTAGGCTTAGTAATTGAAGAAAACGTAGTACAACAACTACAGCATATAAAAACACACCCTGCTGTGGCTGCAAAAATTGCAACCGGTCAAGTTAAGCTACACGGCTGGGTATATGATATAGAATCTGCAGAAATTAAAACCTACGATGAAGCAACGGGGAGCTTTAAACCTGTTGAAGATACCGATGTAGAAACCCTAGCAAAACAAAGCAAGTAAAACCGCTTTACAGTATTAATGCACTTAGTGTTATTTTCACCTCAAATTAACACTAAGTGCATTTTTTATTTATAGCCTAAACGCTTACTCCTCGTTATTAGTTAACGGCACAAATGCACTTTTATTGGCTAAGCATCACATTGTAGCCTCATTTTGTGCACTCCCATAGTGCTGGCACCGCACCAAAACAACTCAAATATGCGTAAGTAAAACCATTTAAAAGTAATGTAGCTATTAAAAAACAAACACTTATAAAAATGGCCGTGTTTTTGCTTATATGATAACCATACCGTTCGTTATTAAAACGACACACATTTAGGTTGTTATGACCACAGGCAAAGAAGCCCGCTCGCAGTTGCATTAATTTGTAACTGTGGCGGGCTTTTTTGTTTTTAAATTAAACCGTCATTGAGGGGATACCAATGCAAACACCAACAAAAATACTCATTATTGGGAATGGGATGGTTGGGCACCATTTTGTAGAGCAAATGCGCCATAGCGACGCTAACGCGCACATTACCGTACTGTGTGGAGAAGCAAATTTAGCTTATGACCGTGTTTACTTATCCAGCGTGTTTGATGGTAAAACAGCCGCCGATTTAGCCCTAACCACCTTTGATAATTATCAGCAGTTAAATATAAATGTGCATACTAACCAGTGGGTTAATGAAATAGATAAAACAAACAAGGTAGTTAGCACTCAAACCGGTGATAAATTTAATTACGATAAACTTATTTTAGCAACAGGCTCGTACCCGTTTGTGCCGCCAATTAAAGGAAATGACCAACCCCATTGCTTGGTTTACCGTACCCTAGAAGATTTAGAGCAAATAAAAGCAAGCGCTGCACAAAGTAAAAGTGGCGTAGTGATAGGTGGCGGCTTATTAGGGCTTGAAGCAGCCAATGCAATTAAGCAACTTGGGCTTGATACTCATGTAGTTGAGTTTGCACCCCAACTTATGGCGGTACAACTTGATGAACAAGGTGGCACGCTGTTAAAAAACAAAATTGAAAAATTGGGCGTAAGCGTGCATACCGCTAAAGCCACCAGCGAGATAGTAAAAGGCGAAACGAGCCGTTACAGATTAAATTTTTCAGATGACACGTTTTTAGAAACCGACTTAATTTTGTTTTCGGCCGGTATTCGCCCATACGATGAGCTTGGCAAAGTGGCCGAACTTGAATTAGGGCAACGTGGCGGTATTGTAATAAATAACCAATGCCAAACATCAAACCCTGATATATATGCTATTGGCGAATGTGCCTTGTGGGACAAAAAGCTTTTTGGCCTAGTCGCTCCGGGTTATAACATGGCTCGCGTGGTTGCAAGCCAACTTACAGGCGGCGAACTTGAGTTTTTAGGCGCCGATATGAGCACAAAATTAAAACTACTCGGGGTAGAGGTAGGCTCAATTGGCGATGCCCACGCTAAAACCCCCGATTGCAAAGAGTTAATTTATCAAGATCCTATTCGTGATTGTTATAAAAAAATTATTTTAAATGAGGCAGGCAACAAGTTATTAGGCGCAGTACTTGTTGGCGATACTAGCGATTACGACACACTGTTGCAGTACATGTTAAACGACATGGAATTACCCGCACACCCTGAGTGCCTCATTTTACCTGATAGCGAAGGAGCACCTGTTTTAGCGGGAAATGCCCTGCCCGATACCGCCACTATTTGTTCGTGCCACAATGTAAGCAAGGGCGACATTGTGGGTGCAATTGATGGCGGCTCATGCGATTTATCTGCAGTTAAAGCTTGTACCAAAGCCGCCAGCGGCTGTGGTGGTTGTGCCGCATTATTAAAATCGGTAGTCGACAGTGAACTTCAAAGCCGTGGGGTTGAAGTTAACAACCATGTGTGTGAACACTTTGCTTTTTCGCGCCAAGAGTTACTGCATTTAGTAAAAGTAGAAAGCATTAAAACTTTTGATGATTTGCTCTCTAAACATGGCAGCGGTCATCACGGCTGCGAAATATGCAAACCTGCCGTGGCCTCTATTTTAGCTTCAACGTGGAATGAGTTTATTTTAGAACCCGCTCATGTTGGCCTGCAAGACACCAACGACACTTACCTTGCAAATATGCAAAAAGATGGCTCTTACTCTGTCGTTCCCCGTATAGCGGGTGGCGAAATTACCCCCGACAAACTTATTGTTATTGGCCAAGTTGCCAAAGACTTTAACCTGTACTGTAAAGTAACCGGTGGGCAGCGTATCGACTTATTTGGCGCACGCCTTGAAGAGCTCCCTATTATTTGGGAAAGACTTATTGCAGCCGGTTTTGAAACCGGTCACGCTTATGGTAAATCGCTCAGAACCGTTAAATCGTGTGTTGGCAGTACGTGGTGTCGCTATGGCGTTCAAGACAGTGTTGGCCACGCGATTGCGATTGAAAACCGCTACAAAGGTTTACGCGCCCCGCATAAATTTAAAATGGCCGTATCGGGTTGTACTCGCGAATGCGCTGAGGCACAAAGCAAAGATATAGGCGTAATAGCAACCGAAAATGGCTGGAACTTATACGTATGTGGAAATGGCGGTATGCGCCCGCGCCATGCTGATTTATTTGCTACCGATTTAGATACCGAAACACTCATTAAATACATTGACCGCGTGATCATGTTTTACATTAAAACCGCCGATAAACTGCAGCGCACCTCAGTGTGGATAGAAAATTTAGAAGGCGGTTTAGATTATTTAAAAAGCGTAGTAATAGAAGACAGCCTAGGTATTTGCCATGAGCTTGAAACGCAAATGGCGCTTATAACTAAAACTTATGCCTGCGAATGGAAAAAAGCAGTTGAAAGTCCAGAGGCCTCAAAACGGTTCCGCCAATTTATTAATAGCCCAGATGCCGATAGCAATATTTTATTTGTACAAGAGCGCAACCAAATTCGCCCCGCAACAGAGTCTGAAAAACGTAACCAGCAAAATTCGACAAACCGTATCCCCGTAATGGAAATTGAGCAGGAGCAAGCTGATGTATTGGCATAAAATTGGAACAACCGACGACCTAGTTGCTAATAGTGGCGTATGCGCATTAGTAAACAACCAGCAAGTGGCCATATTTTATGTTCCACAAAATAGTGAGCCTGTGTTAGCCATTAGCAACTACGACCCGATAGGCAAAGCCAATGTACTATCGCGCGGCATTATTGGCTCTATTGATGGAAAATTAGTAGTGGCCTCCCCTTTGTATAAGCAACATTTTTGTTTAAATACTGGCGAATGCCTAGAAGCAGAGGCAATACAGCTCCCCGTATTTGAAGCCAAAATAGACAATGGCAATGTCTTTGTTAGCGCTGAGCCAAAAGCCATTACAGCGTTAGCATAAGGAGCAATAAAATGAGTGTTCTTTCGTATTTTTCGGGTATTGAAAGCCCATGGCTAAACAAGTTTGTTAATAAACTCACTCAAGATGCAAAGCACAAAGCTAAACATCAAAAAAACGGCCACGTGTATTTAATAGGGGCAGGCCCGGGCGATGCTGAGCTTATAACTGTAAAAGCGCAGCGCCTGATTGCAGCAGCCGACGTGGTATTGTACGACAGCCTAGTTAGTGAAGCGCTTTTAAATACACTGCCTAAACATGCGCAGCGAGTGTATGTAGGTAAACGCGCAGGCAAGCACTCTATGCCACAAGCTGCCATTAGTGCCTTATTAGTAAAATACGCACAACAAGGGTTTAAAGTTGTTCGTTTAAAAGGTGGCGATCCCAGTATTTTTGCGCGCATTAATGAAGAAGCCAACGCCCTATCACAGCACAATATTAATTTTGCTATTGTCCCGGGCGTTACTACCGCGTGTGCAGCCTCGGCTTATACTGGTATACCGCTTACTGCTCGCGATGTGGCCCGAAGTGTTACATTTTTAACGGCGCAATTTGCCGATCCTAATAAACTCCCTAATTGGCACAACTACACCTATGTACAAGGCTCTAACAACCCCACGCTAGTCGTCTATATGGGCTTAGGACGTTTAAACGCATTAAGTACTGGTTTGCAATCGGTTGGCTGGCCTAAAACAACCCCTGTCGCATTGATAGAAAATGCCACCACCAACCAGCAAAAAATAATAACCAGCACGCTTGAGAAAATTACTAGCGAGAGTACGGTGCACACATTAACGGGCCCTACGCTAATTATGGTTGGCGAGGTAATAAATCATCAAATGGCTATCAGCCCAGCGTTGCTGCAATGTAGTAACGCATAAATTCCCCCTCTGGTGTTTGCTCTGTGCAGTTTACAGAGTAAACACTTTTTTCCCCTAATTCATGAAGGGCGCAATCGAGTGCAAAAACAACTATTTTTGCACCAAAAAGGTTTATTCCTGTAATAAGGACAGATAAGTTAAAATGGGAACAAATAACAAGTATGGCTTTAAGCAGCTGTTTTAATTTAATTTTAAATTCAATCGAAAAATTTTTAAATGATTGGAACAGTGGTTGCACTTTATATACAAAAAAGTGTGGAACAAGTCCTATGTTATCGAGTAATCCTCTCACAAAACAGTTTTTATTAGCAGCAAAATACCAAGAAATTCATGCCTTAAAACAGCTTCAAAAAAGCTGTGCATCGCTTACTAAACTGGGCGATTTTATACATCAGTTACAAAAAGAGCGCGGCATGAGCAATATTTATTTAGCCTCTAACCGCAAACGTTTTGCCTCGCAGCTAAAACAACAAATTAGCTTAACAGAGCAAACACAAACGCAGTTTTACCACTCAATTAAAACGACCTTTATTACCGATAACGCCGACACGGGCCACACCCGTTTGTACAATTTAATTACCCATAGTTTGCAATCGTTAGAGGCGCTGCCAGAGCTGCGACAACAAATAGCAAATCAAAAAATTACCCCAGTGCATGCAACTCAATCGTATACGCAGCTTATTTCGTGTTTGCTAAATATAATTTTAGAAGCCGCCGATGGCGCAAGCGACCCGCGCGTTACACGATTGCTAGTGGCTTATTTTAATTTTATGCAAGGTAAAGAATACGCCGGACAAGAACGTGCCTGTGGCGCGCAAGCGTTTGCATCAAGTAAGTTTACCGTGGAGCAAAAACAACAGCTTGCTCATTTTGTTCAACAACAGCACCACAGCTTTACGTTTTTTAACGAATACGCCGACGAACACGTATTAAAATGCTATCGCTCGTTAACTGATCATCCCGTAAATAAGCAAGTGGATCAGCTACGCGGGCTTTTACAAAATTTAGATGACGAAAATGCGCAGCCGCTTTCTCAGCTTAGTGAGGTGTGGTACGAGGTAACAACAACGCGTATCGATATTATGCACAAAATTGAGCAAAACCTCAGTGACTACCTTATTGACTCTGCAGCAATGCAAATTGCTCAGGCTCAGCGCACTTTAAATTCAAATAAACAGGTTATAAGCAGCCTTGAAGAACAATACATGCCAATGACCGACGGGCAACTCGCGTTTAAACAAAATACCCCCCAAAATACCGCTGCTAATAAACTCAATAGTAATAAAAGCATGTACGACTTAATCATGGAGCAAAGCCAACATATTAAGCAAATAAATCAGGCTTTAGTTGATGCTAAACGGGTAATAACAGAACAAAAAATAATACATCAGGCAAAGTATATTTTAATAGAGCAGCTAAGCCTTAGCGAAGAGCAAGCTCATAAAAAGCTGCAAAAGCAAGCAATGGACTCGCACTGCTCGCTTTATAATATTGCGCAAAAAATTGTAGAGCTAAGCGATTAAAATCGGGCGTATGGTTAGCGCCCAAAACCGCCTTAAAGTAAGGGTTTTAAAAAGCGGTTTTTACGAGGTAAGTAATAATCGTCGTAATCAAGCGACACAATAATGCGCTCTGCTTTGCCAAGTAGTTCGCTGCGGGGGATTAAACCAATAACACGCGAGTCAGCACTGTGGTCGCGGTTATCACCCATTGCTAAATAATAATCTTCAGGAATAGTTATTTTATTAAAACCCGATAGCTGTGAAGGCGTATGCGCAACACGAATCGTATGTTTGTGGCCATTTAAATCTTCTATTTTATCTAAAGAATCAATATTGCTTTGCAAGTTATTGTATTTAAGTTTAACGCCATTAATTTCTAGCTCGTTGTTATAAAGCGCTACCGTATCGCCTGGCACACCAATTACGCGTTTAATTAACCGGTTATCAGCAGCTTGTGAGTCAAATACAATAATATCGCCTGTTTGTGGGTCGGCTAATTTAACTAAAGGAATATGTGTAAAAGGGATGCGTATATCATAAGCCATTTTATCGGTTAAGATTCTGTCGCCTTCTAATATGGTGGGTTTCATCGAGCCTGTCGGTACTTCATACCAATCGGCAACTGCGCTTCTAAACACGCTCATCAGCGCAATAAATAAAATTAACGAACGGTTATTTTTCCAAAATTTATAAAGTGGCTTCATACCTAGTCCCTACCTATCATAAGTAATAGTATGACTAGCTTAATACCAAGCAGTTCAATGAATAATGTAACAAAAAGTGTGGTGATTTTAGGTAGAATTACCAAGGCTTATGCCTTGGTAAGGAGTAATTCGTGAAGCTTATTGCTGGTTTAGCTTGTCTTTCGCTTCTTTTACTTTTTCAAAGTCTAGGCCGAGTTCGTCTGTGGCTTCTTTAATTAAGTGCGGCTGAGTCATCACCACGGCCATTAACTGCTGTAGTTTTTCAGGCGGAATACCAAGCTCTTGTACTAATGCCATTGCCATCATTGGGTTTTGTGTAAAGGCCTCGAACAATGCTTTTACTTTTTCGTCGCTTACACTGTGCTCTTTAAGTATTGCTAGTATTGGGTTCATTTTTAACCTTGTGTGTTTTGTACGTATTTTATATTTACTAAATTATATTAGCTGAGCCATGCATTAACAACGCCAACACACGCCTCAGTGTTACATTGGGTGGTTATTCTACAAGTAATACCACTTTACCGGCATTTTCATTACGCTCTAAAATAGCATGCGCTTCGTTTGCATCGCTCCACGGTAGTGTTTTATACACGTTAAAGTCGTACTTTTTAGTAGCAATATCATTGTAAAAACGCGCAACTAAGTCATCGCGTAATTGGCGTTTAAACTCAATGCTACGGTTTCTAAGTGTTGATGCATGAAACGAAATACGTTTGCGTAGTAGCGCTGCAAAATCAACCTCAGCAAAACGCCCATCTAAAAAAGCGAGCATAATAATTTGGCAATCCATGGCAGCAATAGCCGCATTTTTATTTAAATAACTGCCCGAAACAGGATCTACAATTGCATTTGCTAAAAGCTCATTTGCTTGCATATATTCTACAAAGTCAGTTGTTTTATAGTTAATGGCATGATCGGCGCCAAGGGCTTTTGCATGCTCGCATTTTTCATCTGAGCCGGCAGTAATAACCACCGTTGCACCTGCACTTTTAGCCATTTGAATAGCCGCACCGCCTACACCACTTGCCCCTGCATGAATAAGCGCTGTTTGGCCTTGTTGTAATTTACCCAGTTCAAAAAGCGCACCAAATGCTGTTAGGTACACTTCGCTAATAGCTGCACCTTCAACCATGGTTAAATCATCTGGCAATACCATTAATTGTTTAGCATCTATGGCAACGTATTCGCTGTAAGCCCCGCCTGCGCACAAGCTAAAAATACGTTTATTAAGCCAGCTTTTATCAACATCAAAACCAAGCTCAACCACTGTGCCTGCGCACTCTAAACCTAAAATGGGGCTATCCCCAGCTGGCGCTGGGTATTTACCTTGGCGCTGCATGCAATCAGCGCGATTTACACCTATGGCAGACACTTTTACTAGCACTTCGTGGCTTTTTAAAACCGGTTTATCGGTTTCACTAAATGCAAGGGTGCCACCCTCATGAGAAATATATTTCATTAATGCTCCGTATTTAGCCTTTTAATTAGGGCCTGTTAACCTTTCAGGATTAAAATTTGTTCAATCTAGGGGCCATTTAATCGCGGCGCGAGGTTTGTAACCTAGTGGGCTAAGTAAAAACCGAGCAAAGCTTCCGCGTCCTGCTCACGCCCCTTACCTACATCCATGTAGGCAACAAAGAGTAAATGGCCCCTAGGTAGAAACCCTTCGGGCAGCGCCTGTTTGGCATTTATGCTACGTTATCGCCTATTTATGGGGAACAACCACACTACATAGGCTCTGCCTTGCCTAATTACCAAACAGACGGCTGCAAATTTAACCTCGAAAGATAAACAGGCCCTAGCTAGACATGGGGTTAGTTATTTTTATTTAAACCGCCAGCTTTGTTTATACGGGTATACGTCAGGTAAAAAGCCTGATTTAATTTGTTGTTGGCAAGCTTGCCAAAAATCGGCTAAAAACAGATCGTTATGTTCGCAGTTAAAATAGTTAAATGCCGTTTCGTTTGCGCTAAAAAACACCTTAAACTGACTGGGGAAAATATCGTTTTCTGCTATATCAAAATAACTGTTGGCGCTTAGCTCCTCTAGGTCGTTTTGTGCGCTAGGTACATCTCTAAAGTGGCAATCAGTCAATGGGCAAATTTCATCAAAGTCGTAAAAAACAACGCGCCCCCAACGGGTTACGCCAAAGTTTTTCATTAGCATATCGCCTGGGAATATATTTGCGCCGGCTAAGTCTTTAATCGCTTTACCGTAATCGGTCATAACCTGTTGTAATGCTTTGTTAGAGCAGTGATTAATGTATAAATTAAGCGGCGTCATTTTTCGCTCAACATACACATGCTTTAAAATAAGCGCCTTACCCGATATAACCATGCTGCTGCCAATTTGTGCCTTCATTTGCTTAAGTAACTCGTCGCTAAAGCGGCTGAGGTCGAACGCTAAATACCTAAATTCGTGTGTATCTACTAAGCGCCCTACTCGGTCGGCTTGCTTTACAAAGTTGTACTTGGCTTTTACTTGCGCTTTGGTGGCTGTTTTTGGTGCACTAAATTTATCTTTTATTACTTTATAAACGTAGTCTAGCCCTTCAATGGTAAATACCAGCATAACCATGCCGGGAGTACCTGGTGCTGTCACGTATTTAAAATTAGTAGGGCTATTTTTAGTGGTATCAACTTTGTAACGATAAAACTCTGTTTTAGCGTGCTTAATAAAGCCAATGGCGTTAAATAACTCAAAGCGTTTTTTATGTGGCATCAGCACGCTTAAGTAATCTACATAACGTGCGGGTTGGTCGGTATCAACCATAAAATAGGTACGAGCAAAACCAAACAGTAAACTTAACTGATCGGCGCCCATCATTACGGCATCAAGCTTTAACCCTTTATTAGTATTTAATATGGCGATAGCAAAAGGCATATTATCGCCATTTTTAGCAATACAGCGCCCTATTAAGTAGCAGGCTTTGTTTCTAAAAAATAATGAATTTGCGTATTCTATAAACCCGTCGTTTAAATTTATAAGCTCATACACTTGTTTACATTGCTGCTTTGCACCGGCCATTAACGTTGTTTGCAATGCGTTTAAATCGGCGTCTAAATGACTAAAAGGTACTCTAAAAGCTTGGCGGGTAATGAGCGTTTTTACAGCATGGTTAAACCCATCTTTAAACGATATTCGCCTTACTAAATTTTCATACGAGCGCGGCTCGCTTCTGTATTTTGCTTTTAATACAAACAAATGTACTGTACGAATTTTTTTATCGTCCCAAATTGCACCAAAGGTAGAATTAAAAAAGGTATGCGCTATGGGTTTGTTTTCATGATTTTGCACCATATCGCCGTATATATTTTTAGCTAGCTGCCATGTTTGCGGGCAAGACAGTTCAGCGTAAGCAATAACTCTCACAGCTTCACTGACATTTTTTACTTCACGTTCGTACACTTGTAAGCGTTCGCGCATGGCAGTTTGCACATCGTGATATTTTTGTTGTTCAAACCGGCTTTGCGCACCTAGGGTAATATTTAAAAACTGCGCAAACATTGCTTCAAAGCCTGCAAAAACAGCGCGGGCCAACTTAGTAGCAATAACTTGCTGAAGCGCATTATTGGTCTGATTAGTTAACGATTTTGACATGGTTACAACACTTTTATTTTTACCACTTATAGCGGTTATTTTTTATTAATTATTTACACCTTAGCAAGCAGGCTTTAATTTAGGTAATTAATAAAGCATATAAATAAAATTGATCATATGAATATACGTAACGTCGATCTCAACTTATTAGTGTACTTAAATGTGCTCATTGATGAAAAAAGTGTTTCAAAAGCGGCTAATAAACTCGCACTAACACAACCTGCGATGAGTAACGCACTTAAACGATTACGTGATTTATTTGACGACCCACTACTTGTGCGTGCCGCAGGCTCTATGACCCCCACCAGCAAAGCACTTAGCTTAAAGCCTGAAATAGAGTCTCTTTTAAAAATGGCAGAGGCGATTACTCAGCCCAGTGAGCAATTTAACCCAGCAACGGCAGAGGTGACTTTTAGAATAATGGCAAACGACTACATGGAGTCGACCTTAATTGCCCCCTTTATTACTGAGCAGTTAACTAAAAACCCGGGGGTTAATTTTGATGTACTGAGTCCAAGCGATGTAAACCTACAAGATATGGAAAAAGGGACTATTGATTTAGCCATAAACCGTTTTAATGGCTTGCCTCGCTCGTTTCATCAAGCCAGTGTTTGGCGCGATAATTACTGCTGTTTAACCCACCCTAAAAATACCTTTTTACAGCATTCAAGCCTTGAAGATTATCTGCAAAAAGAACATGTTTGGGTAAACCGTGCAGGCTGGGGGCCAGAAGCCGCCGTTACCAATAAGTCAGGCAAGCAAAAACTAGGCTGGGTAGATGAAGCACTTTGGCAGCTAGAACAAACGCGTAAAATACGGGTGTTTACACGCCACTACATGATTGCAAGTTTGCTATGCCAATCAGAGCAACTTATTGCCACC
This sequence comes from Pseudoalteromonas sp. Angola-30, assembly GCF_028599215.1. Lineage (NCBI taxonomy): Bacteria > Pseudomonadati > Pseudomonadota > Gammaproteobacteria > Alteromonadales > Pseudoalteromonadaceae > Pseudoalteromonas > Pseudoalteromonas sp. Angola-30. Next base: position 65,810 of record NZ_JAQREI010000010.1, on the reverse strand, counting down.
TTACCGCGCAGGCAGGCTAAATTATTAACCACGCATACCGATTTAGTCATTAGCCCAGTACCGTTTCAAATAGTCCCTATTGAGGTAAAAATGATATGGAGCCCACTACTTCACCATGCTCCCGCACACCAGTGGTTACGCCGTGAGTTGCTTGAGTTTGCTAAAACAATTGCTGATAGGTAGTTTGTTATTCCCAGCTCATCAGGCGCTAGCGTTTTCAAAAATTGGCATGATGTTTTCGCTCAACTTTTTGCAGAAGAATACAATGATCAACAAACTTAATAATAAGAATACCGAGATAGCAAATATAATTTTTACTGTCTTTCAAAAGTCCTATGCTATCGAAGCTAGTTTGATAGAGGCACTTAACTTTCCTCCTTTGGCACGTAATACTGAAGATATTAAAAAGTCAGAAACAACCTTTTATGGCTTCATCGAAAATCAATGTTTAGCAGCGGTTATTGAAGTAGATACAAACAGCCAGTGTTTAGATATATGCAGCTTAACTGTTGACCCTAGTTATTTTAAAAAAGGTATCGCAAGTAAGCTAATAAATTATGTTTTAAAAATGAGTGATTTATCTTATGCAAGAGTTGAGACTGCGGTTGCTAATACTCCTGCAATAAATTTATATAAAAAGCATGGCTTTGTAGAGTTTAAAAGATGGACACCGTCACATGGTATAGAAAAGCTAGCTATGTCGGTTGCCACTTAAAGCATTATTAAAGAAACAGATTTATACAAATGGATAGTGCATCGATAATTGCGAGGAGTGTTATGTTTGGCGGTATAGGTATTTGCAGCTTATTGTCAGCGCTATTTTGAGAACCATTCTCTACTTTATTAAAGTTTAATATTACTGCAGTTAAATAAAATGAATGCTCAAATAAAAAAGCGCCAGGGTATTCAACTTTGGGAAAATACCATGGCGCTTTTGAAATCGTAGAAATAGGAGTGAACCCTACCCTTTATATTTAGCAACCTTGATGCCAACCCACCACAAAAATAAAAAACAATTAAAATCAAATACTTAATTAAACTATGCTTTTGATTATTATTTAGTGTGTCCCAGTTTTGTGCATTTTTATAGGTTTTTGCACCACTTTAAATAAGCATGCTAGGTGGTTTTTGGTTAGTTGTTATTTACTATTGATAAAATCAATGTCAGTTATTGAAAACAACAATTTCATTAATAATACACTTAGCGCTAAAGTGAAGTTAAGCCAACAAACTAAGAGTAATGATTATGACAACATCAAGCTTCACACAACAAGACGGGTTATTTATTGACGCTAATTTACATCAGTTTATTACCCAACAGTTATGCACTAAAACCAATGCCGCTGAGACATACCAAGCACTTGCTACCTTGGTTGATGAGTTTGGTTGTAAATGCCGTAAAACAAAGCACCAACCCGATGATATTTTAGAAGTAGATACACTACTGCATGCGTACCAGCGTAAAAACCACCCGCTTTGCCATGTAGATGCACAAACAACCGAGGCAGTACTTGATGAATACTGCTGCCAAGTACCGGCTATTATTGTAGTTGCATTAATGGATACGCTTAGTGGTACTCAGTGCGATGAACCTAATGCACACGATATTTACCACCGCGCTGCACAGCTTACTAATCGCCCATGTGTACACAAGGCAAAAACAGCCACAGCGGCCTAATAATGGAGTTGCTTAAAAATACTCGATAACCTTTTGTGCAAAGTCACTGCAGCTTAGGGTTGTCGAGTTATTAATATTTTGCGCTAAATCAAAGGTTACATTACTGCTTTTGAGTGCTTGTTCGAGCGCTTGTTCAATCAGCGTTGCTGCCTCATCCCAGCCCATAAACTTAAGCATTAAAACGGCACTTAAAATACTGCTACTTGGGTTTGCTTTGTTTTGCCCTGCTATTCTCTCAAACGTGCCATGGGTTGGCTCAAAAAATGCCACATCGTTATTTAAATTAGCAGCCGGCATAATGCCCACTCCCCCAACTTGTGCGCTGAGCATATCTGCTAAAAAATCGCCATTTTGGTTTGTGGTTGCCACCACATCAAATTGCTCTGGGTTCATTAAACATTGTTGCAGCATGTTATCGGCTATCACTTCTTTAATAATTAAAGGCGATTTATTAGCGCGTGCTATTTCAAGCCAGCGCCCATTTTCGTGTGGGGTAGCGTTAAACTCATTTTGGGCTAAGGCAAACCCCCAACGTTTAAAGGCACCATCGGTAAATTTAAGTACATTTCCTTTATGCACAAGTGTTAACGATTCGCTGTTATTTTTAAGGGCATAATTAATTGCATAGCGTACTAGGCGCTCGGAGCCTTCTTTAGATATATTTTTTATACCTATGCCACACTCTTGAGAAAACCTTAGGCGCGTTACTCCCATTTCTTCACATAAAAAGTCGAGCATTTTCTCGCTCTCTACGCTGCCAGCTTGCCACTCTATTCCTGAATATACATCTTCGCTGCTATCACGCAGCACTGTTATGTTAGTTAAAAATGGATTTTTTAACGGCGATGGCAACGCACTTAGCCCTTTAACAGTGCGCATATTTACAAATAAATCCATTTCGTGCCTTAGCGCCACATTTAATGAGCGAAAACCGCCGCCAAGAGGTGTAGTTAGCGGCCCTTTAATTGCTATTTTACACGCACGTACTGCGTTAATAGTCTCCTCTGGGAACCAATCGCCATCATATAACTTTGCTGCTTGCTCGCCGTTATATACTTGCATCCAGTGAATTTTTCGCTCCTTTGCATAACAGTGTGTAATGGCATTATTCACCACATGCTGCATGGCAGGTGTGACCTCTTGCCCAACCCCGTCACCATTAATATAAGCAATAATAGGATTTACAGGCACATGCCATTGGCCTTTAGGATCAATAGTAATATTTTGTCCGTGCTCAGGGATTTTAATATGCTGATAAGCCATGGTTAATACCTATACTAAAAATAGTGTTACCTGATTAAATCATGCTTGATTGAGCATGTATGCAATTTGCTTTTTATAATTGATATTAGTTAAAAAAATAACGAATTACGTGTGCTTAATTACGTAAATAGTGGGTCTAGTATTAAGCGCGTATTTAGGAGGTATAAATGAAGTTATTTTGGCTGTTATTGCTATTAATGTGCTCTTTAAATGCCTCAGCTGTTGATGTAGTTATTCATAATTTAGACGCACTCACTACTAAGGGTCAAAAAACGGTAGCTACTTGGGTAAATCAAAGCCTTAAAAAAACACAAAATACTTTAGGGCCATTACAACAAAGCACCCTCCCTATTTATTTAAAGCCACAATATTTTGCTTTTGAACCCGTGCCATGGGCTAGCGTAAAACGAAATAATCCCGATGGATTAGAGCTGCATATTGACCGCTACGCAAGTTTAAATGCATTTACAAAAGATTGGACACTTTACCATGAGCTTTCACATTTATATTTACCACTACTGCCTTACTCTGGCTTTTGGTTAAGCGAGGGGTTTGCCAGTTACATGCAAAACGTAATAATGCGCAACAGCGGTGTCATTAGCCAAGCGCAATTTGTTCAGCGCCTAAACGCAGGGTTTGAGCGAGCACGCTTACAAACTAAAACAAAGCAACAGCCACTTAATCAACTTTCAAGTGATATGTGGCAGCAACGTGCACAACAGCGGGTTTATTGGACAGGGGCAGCATTTTTTGTAGAAGCCGATTTAGCCCTTCACAAACAAGGTAAAAGCGTTGCCGCTATAATAAAACAATACCAACTATGCTGCAGAGCTGCGCGCACAAGTGCCAAAACGCTCATAAAAGAGCTAGATAAGCTCTCACGCAGTAGTATTTTTACTACCTTGTACGCGCAATATAATACGCGTACCGACTTTCCTGTTATTACTAAAACGCAGTTAAATACACTTTAAGTGCTTTTAATAAGTGCGCAATACTCATCATATGCTTTTACATTGTAATTAGTTGAGTAAGCATTCATAAAACCATGCAAAAACGGTGTTTTGTTACACGTAACTTGGCTTTTACTGGCTAAAGCACTTATCACTTCATCTACATTAAACTGCATTTCGGTATGTGGAAAAATAAACGTACAAGGTACTTTTGCCGCAATATCTAAATGATTTCTAATTTGTGAAGGGTAAAAGCCAATCAGCTTTTTTAGGTGTGGATTGCCTGTTAATAACTGCGCGCGCCACGCGGCACTTGCGCCTGCACTAAACCCTATACAGGCTGTTGGCTCTGTAAGGTTATTAAATACATTTAAGAGCTTAGCTACGTAATTGTCATGGCCACAGTCATTTATAAATTTATTATAATAATACTTTTCACTATCAATGGGTTGCAGTTCTCCTTTGTAGGGGTCTATAACCTCTGTATTGGCTTGCATAATATCTAACAACCTCATTAAAGGTGCTGTTAAACCATAAATATCGCTGACTATTATGTAATTCATACTTACCTTTTTAAGGTTAAAATCCATGCGTTTAAGCAGTTGATAAAATTAAGTATAAATAATTTTTAAATAAATAGCTTGCACACATTTTTTATTTAGGTTACCTTTCCCCTCTGGTCTTAAAAAACCACCGCGGTTAACCTTTTTACCCTGATCCAGTAAGCCCCGCAAAACGTATATTTTAAAGCTAAGTTATTGTACGGCGAGAACCCCTATTAATACCTTGATGATTTTTTTAATATCATCGCAAAAGTGTCATAAAGATCGTCAACACTGTAATGAAGCTAAACACAACATCGTTAATTTATTAACTGCATTTGGCTATAAAAAATAGCGCAGAGTAAATAACAAGAATAAAGTGAGTTTTATTATGTCTTATAAATACAATGGATCTATGATCCAAATTGCCCATCCGGTGCAATCAATTTCTGTAAACAAACAACGTGTTATTTTTAGTGATACACAAGGTTTGAAAAACGCAATGTTTCAAAAAGCAAGCGAAGCGCGCGAATTTGTAAAATGGTTAAAAGCCAACTAATCATTGCGAGCAATTAACTGCTTAAGCAGTTAATGTTAATAAAATGTGCCAGCTTTGTAGCTGGCATTTTACTTTGTTGCACTTAATTGACTACAATAGCGATACTTTCATTGTTTTAGGTAGTTGTAGTAATGCTCCGTGCATTTTTGTGTATCACCTTATATTTAAGCATTTCTTCAGTCAGTTACGCCCACACGATTAACTGGCTAACGCACGACTTTGCGCCCTATTACATTTTAAATGGAAAATACCAACACCAGGGGCGTGATGAAAGCGTTATAACCTTACTCGAGCAACAACTTGAGCACATCACGTTTAATCGCCTTGTTATCCCCTCTGGCAAAGTTACGCAAGAACTAGCCAATAAATCAGCCACACATTGTGCCCTATCACTTTATAAAAATGCATTTAGAGAAAAGTTTATTCACTTTAGCGAGCAAAGCTCAACCACGGGCCTTTCACCTTCCATTGCTATGCATAAAGGTTTGGCGCATTCGCTTGAAGTGCCTAACTCAGAGGCGGTGTCGTTGCAGGATTTACTAGCAGAAAAAAAGCTCACATTAGGTGTATCTATGAACCGCTCATACGGCGAGCAACTCGACAGCGTAATAAATAACACCCCCGATGTTGATATTGTTATTCGCCCAACGCGAAATAGTTTAGCCAGCCTTACCTATATGCTTAATTTAAAGCGCTTAGATATTTTATTAGGTTACCCAAGTGAGCACCATTACTTAGCTAAATCTATGTACTTTGAAGAAAACCTAACTCAGCGAGCGATTGTTGAAGCGCCACCGTTAAGTTATGGCTATATTGGCTGCACTAAAAATGAACAAGGTGCTAAAAATATTCAACTATTAGATGAGCAATTAAAAAAAATTAAGCAAACCGAGAAATACCACCAAGTAATGTTACGCTGGTTGCCCCCACATTTAAAACCCTTATTAGAATCAAGAATTCACGCTACAAAAAACAAAAACGCCACTAACTAAAGTGGCGTTTTAATTTAATCTACGCTTTATTATTTACGCACACCTTCAATAGACAGCCCAATATCAACATGGGTAGACGCCGGGCCTAAATTATAATCAATACCGTAATCGGTGAGTTTTAAACTGGTTTCGCCCTCAAAACCAGCACGGTAGCCACCCCAAGGGTCTTGCCCTTCACCTACTTTATCCATTTCAAACGTAATGCGTTTAGTTACGCCATGTAAAGTAAAGTCGCCCGTTACTGTGGCTGTATCATCATCGGTAAATTCCACATTGGTGCTTTTAAATGTTGCTGTTGGGTATTTATCCACATTTAAAAAGTCTTTACCGCGTAAGTGTTTATCACGCTCAGCATGGTTAGAGTCTAAACTTGCTGTATCTATATTTACTAAAATATTAGACCCTGTTTGCGCTTTAGCGTCGTAACTGAAGCTGCCATCAAAACGGTTAAATCGCCCGTGCAGCCAGCTGTAGCCTAAATGCTTAATTTTAAAGGTAACAAATGCATGCGCCCCTTGCGTATCAATTACATAATCTGCTGCATTTGCAGTGGCCGATAACATCATTACACCCGATAGAGCTGCACTTACTAGTCGTTTTTTCATGTTAGTATTCCTTTGGTTTGATCATTCTTGTTAAGGTTTTATCTTTATCAATAAAGTGGTGCTTTAATGTCCCCAGTGCATGCAAAACAGCCAAGCCAATTAATGTACACGCACCGTAGTAATGAATTTTTCCGGCAATATCGGCTTGTCCATCAAAGCTATAATCCAAAGAAGGTACATTAAATATCGAAAAAACGGCGATTGCTCTGCCATCGGCGGTAGAAATCAAATAACCCGCCACTACAATGACTGCTAAAATTAGGTGCATAACAATATGCGCGGTATGTGCAATGTGGTTTACTGTTTTATTTTGACTAAGGGGGCGAGGTTTGGGGCTGAATACGCGCCACAAAATTCTAAAAATAAGCACTGCGGCAAGCGTTATACCTATACTTTTATGTAAATCCAGTGAGCCTTTATACCAGCTGTCGTAATAGGTTAGCTCAACCATGTATAAGCCCAAGCCAAATAAACCAAACACGGTAAGAGCCATCAACCAGTGTAAAATAATGGCAATAAGGCCATAAGATGTGGGCGTATTTTTAAACATGTGGGTTCCTCTAAATTCAATAATTTAAGAATATAGAGGGTGAAGAAAAACTAAAATAGCGTATACAAACAGCATCTGTGCATATACGCACATACAACTTGAGCTACAGTTTTACTAATTAGCTATTTGGCGTGTCGGTAAGGTTTATGTAAATTAGGCTATCAGGTGAGACTTGCAAACAGCTAATTAAGCCTTCTTTTATAAGCTCAAGCATAGCAATAAAGCTAACCACTACACCGCTTCGCCCTTCGCTAAGGGTGAATAAATCGTTAAACGGCAGCGCTTTTTTTGCGTTACTCAGCTGGGCTAAAATTTGGCTCATCCGCTCACGGGTAGAGAGGGCTTCTGCTGTCACTTGGTGATGCTCAAATGTTTTGGCGCGCGCCATCACGTCGCTCAGAGCTAACATTAAATCTTTTAACTCAAGCTCTGGCAGGTTTTGAGCGGTATTTTCAATAACCGGCATAGTTGCATGTGCGACAAAAATATCACGGCCTACACGGAGGATGGCATCTATATTTTCGGCTGCTTTTTTAAACTGCTCGTACTCTTGTAAACGCTTGATCAGTTCTGCGCGGGGGTCTTCCTCTTCTTCGAGCTCCTCGTGCACAGGCAATAACAGACGCGATTTTATTTGCGCCAATAACGCTGCCATTACTAAGTACTCACCGGCAAGTTCTAACTGAAACTCACTCATCATTTCTACATAACTGACATATTGTTCAGTAATGCTAAAAATAGAGAGTTCGAGCACATCTAACTTGTGCTTTTTTATTAAATACAGCAGTAAATCAAGCGGGCCTTCAAAGGTTTCCAAAATAATTTCAAGTGCATCGGGCGGAATGTATAAATCTTCAGGCTTATCTACAACGGCTTTGCCATGCAAAAAAGCCAGTGGCAGCTTTTGCTGCACTGGCTCACTTTGAGTATTTTTTTCGCCCTGTGTTGTATCACTCACAAAGGTTACTCAAACGGGCTGGTATCGCCACACCCTACACGTAAAATGTGAATATCGTCTTCTGATAGGTCAATAACCGTGGTTGCTTGCTCTGCAAGGTGTCCACCGTCAATAATTAAATCTACGTGTTTATCTAAACGCGTTAAAATTTCATCTGGGTCTGATTCTGTAAACTCTTCTCCAGGTAAAATTAACGAACACGACATTAACGGCTCCCCAAGCTCTGCAAGTAATGCACATGCAATTGGATGCTCTATAACGCGCATACCAATGGTTTTTTTCTTATCGTTTAATAACCGCTTTGGCACCTCTTTTGTACCTTTAAAAATAAAGGTGTATGGCCCTGGCGTATTATTTTTAATAAGCCTAAACATTTGGTTATCTACACGGGCATAAGTTGCCAGCTCAGATAAATCGCGGCATACCAGCGTAAAGTTATGGTGTTTTTCTATTCCACGAATACGCTCAATGCGCTCTTTTGCTTGCTTATTACCGAGGTTACACCCTATCGCGTAGCCCGAATCTGTTGGGTATACAACAACCCCGCCCTGTTTAATAATATCAACCGCTTGGCTAATAAGTCGTGGCTGTGGGTTTGCTGGGTGAATATGAATTAATTGACTCATGATAATGCTCCTTCTTGCCCTTCCCACACTTGCCAAACCCCTTGGCAGTCTTTGGGTAAGTATAAGTTTTTACCTAGCTCTAAATAACTAGTTGGAAAATGAAAGTCAGAACCTTGCGAGCACAGTAAACCGTACTCTTGGCTCAATTGTCCTAAAAATTGGCGTTCAGTGGGCGCTTGTTGCGGCTGCGCAACTTCCATGGCATCGCCCCCGTCACTTTTGTATTGCACAAGTAACTTGCGTAACCATTTATTAGACATTTGATAACGCCCTGGGTGTGCAAGTACCGCAACCCCGCCTGCAGCATGAATGGCGCTAATGGCTGTTTGCATATCACACCAATTGCTAGGAACATAACCTGTTTTACTGCGCCCTAAGTATTTTTTAAATACCCCAGGAAAATTTTTAGCAACGCCTCTTTCAATCAATGCACGCGCAAAATGTGCACGTGTTATTTGGGCGTTTTCTGCCAGCGCCTTGGCTTGCTCGTAAATGCCATCAAAACCGTTTTTTGCCAGCCTTTTGCCTATTTCAATAGCGCGTTCATCACGCTTTTGCTGCTGCGCCGATAACAATGATGTAAGGGCATTGTTGTTTATATCAATATTTAGCCCAACAATATGTATTTCAAAGCTTTCCCACTTGGTAGAAATTTCTACGCCAGATATAAGCTTAAGCGGTAGGTTTTCTGTTTCGATAAACGCTTTTGCCGGCGTAATAGCAGCCACAGTGTCATGATCGGTTATCGCAAACACATCAATGTTTTTTTCTACGGCGCGGTTTAATAATTGCTCAACTGTTAAATGTCCGTCTGAATGCGTTGTATGGCTGTGTAAATCGTATTTTATCAAAAGAAAACTGCTTAAATTTAAGGGTAATAGATGTTTATATAAGTATAACAACTTTTTTGACTAAATTGTTTTAAATAAACACTTGACACAAAAGCGCTAAATACGTTTTACTGTAGCCACTTTAAGACACATTAAGAATTAATAAAAATGATCAATTCAATTCAACACACTATTTGGTGGTGGCACTCATAATTTTTGGGTGATGAATTGTCGTGTCTAGCAAATATTCAAAACCCGCAACTATGCGGGTTTTTTTATAACTAAATTTTACGTATTTAATTTTTTATTTTGAGGCAAAAAAACATGAATAACGGTCTTACTCTTACACATCGTTGGTGGTGGCGCCTGATATAGCGGGACGGTAATGATCTGTTTGTAATTTAGATATCGTTATTCAAACCCCGCATTGCAAAAGCATTGCGGGGTTTTATTTTTTGAGGGAATGAGGTTTGATTTTTAGTCATATAACTACCACACCAGGCGAAGTTACTAGCATAACGCAAGTACGCGACTACATTAGTAGCCCACTTGCACTTTATGCGGCACTTGATAAGCCTAATTCGCTACTGCTTGAATCAGCCGAAATTGATTCTAAAGACAGTGTTAAAAGCTTAATTTTAGTTGACTGCGCGCTGCGCATTGTTTGCCAAGGTAAAACCGTCACGATAAGCGCACAATCTAATAACGGTAAACAGTTACTGCCATATTTAAGAGCCAATGTGCAAAGCTGCGATGCAACCTTAACTGACACAAGCCTAACTCTTATTTATAAAGGCGGCTCTAATGACATTGACGAGGCAAGTAAACTGGTTGCCGATAATGCATTTAGCGCACTACGCACCTGTATAAACAGTATCAAAAGCACCACCGAAAACCCGTTTTCGGTATTTTTAGGCGGTGTATTTGCCTACGACATGGTGGCTAATTTTGAGAAGCTAAGCGACGTACCCGATGGCGAAAACACCTGCCCAGACTACGTGTTTTACTTAGCCGAAACCTTAGTGGTTATCGACCATCAAAAACAAACCACCGAGCTTATTGGTAATGTGTTTAATGGCCCAGACGTACACGCTAATTGTTTTGAGGTAGGTAAAGAGCTAGAACGATTAAATGCCCTATGTGATAAAGCAGAAGAGTTTAGTGCGCCTATGCAAACAGGCACCTGCGATGTAAGTGTTGATATAAGCGATGAAACTTACTGCGAGCAAGTGGTTAAGCTTAAAAAGAACATCGTTGATGGTGATATTTTTCAGGTTGTGCCTTCGCGTACGTTTTCACTGCCCTGCCCTGATTCGTTGCACGCATATAGCCAGCTTAAAAAGCAAAACCCAAGCCCTTATATGTTTTATATGCGCGATGAAGAATTTGCTTTATTTGGCGCCTCACCTGAGTCTGCGCTTAAATACGAAGTACAAAGCAAACAAGTTGAAGTTTACCCTATTGCCGGTACTCGCCCACGTGGAAAATTTGCCAATGGCGCAATCAACCCAGATTTAGACAGCCGTATAGAGCTTGAACTAAGAAACGATCAAAAAGAGCGTGCCGAGCATTTAATGCTGGTTGATTTAGCTCGTAACGATGTGGCACGCATTAGTGTAGCCGGCACGCGCCATGCAAAAGAGCTATTAAAAGTAGACCGCTACTCGCAAGTAATGCACTTGGTTTCTCGCGTGGTGGGCACCTTAAAGCCTGAGCTTGATGCACTACACGCTTACCAAGCGTGTATGAACATGGGCACGCTGGTAGGCGCTCCGAAAGTACGCGCTGCCGAACTTGTACGCCAAACCGAAGGCAAACGCCGTGGCAGCTACGGTGGCGCAGTAGGCTATTTAACAGGCGATGGTGCAATGGATAGCTGCATTGTTATTCGCTCAGCGTTTGTTAAAAATAATACCGCGTATGTGCAAGCAGGTGCAGGTGTCGTTTACGATTCTGATCCGCAAGCCGAAGCTAACGAAACCCGCGCTAAAGCCCAAGCGGTGATCACCGCCATAAAATCGACTTATGAGGCGGTATAAAATGAGCACAGCAAACCCAATGAAAATATACTTTTTAGATAACTTTGATTCGTTTAGCTACAACCTTGTTGATGAACTAACCATGCTGGGCTGTGAGCTTGTGGTATACAGAAATAACATACGTGCAGAGGTTATTTTTAATAAAATGCGTCAAGAGCCTGGGCAAGTATTATTAGTGCTTTCGCCAGGACCTGGTGCACCCAGTGATGCAGGTTGCTTAATGGAATTAATCGAACTGGCTAAAGGCCACTTCCCCATGCTGGGCATTTGTCTAGGGCAACAAGCACTTACACAAAGTTATGGCGGAGTAATCGGCCACGCTGGCGAAACCGTACATGGTAAGTCATCAATCATTAATTTAAACCCGCATCCGGTGTTTGAAGGAATGGGCAACACCATGCCCGTAGCCCGTTACCATTCATTAATGGCAACCAAGGTACCTGAAAATATTGAGGTAATTGCACAATTTGACGATATTCCTATGGCCATATATCACCACGACGATAAAGCGTTAGGTTATCAATTTCATCCTGAGTCAATACTTACGCCAAATGGTGCAATGCTACTTCAACAAAGTGTTGCGTACTTAACGCGCACCAACTAATAGAGGACATTATGAGTACCCAAGCACAAGAGACCATAAATGTTCAATACGCTATTGAGCAACTTATTCAAGGCAAGTCGTTAAACTATGCCCAATCAAACGCATTATTTAACCAAATAATGCAAGGTAACATGAGCGAAATAGAGCTCACTGCATTGCTAATTAGCCTTAAAATAAAAGGCGAAGTAAGCGATGAAATTGCCGGCGCGGCAGCGTCAATGCGAGAAAACGCCGTTGCCTTTACAACCGCTAGCACGCAACTTGCCGATAGCTGCGGCACCGGGGGCGATGGCTCAAACACGATTAATATTAGTACTACCGCGGCTATTGTTGCAGCTGCCGCGGGTATTAATATGGTAAAACATGGTAATCGCAGTGTATCGAGTAATTCGGGCTCTGCTGATTTATTAAAAGCACTGGGCATTAATATTGATATGAGCCCAGCACAGGCTGCACAGTGCCTTGAACAAACCCATTTTACCTTTTTGTTTGCACCGCATTATCACAGTGGTGTACGCCACGCGATGGGCGTACGTACTGCGCTTAAAACACGTACCATTTTTAATATTTTAGGCCCGCTTGCTAACCCTGCTGCACCACACGTGCAATTACTGGGTGTTTACGATGAGTCTTTATGTATGCCAATGGCGCAAACACTTAAAACATTAGGCACTAAGCGCGCGATGATAGTGCATGGCTCTGGCACTGACGAAATAGCCCTGCACGGCCCAACTAACGTAGTTGAGCTAAACAATGGCGAAATAACGCAGTACACATTAAACCCAAGCGACTTTGACCTTGCAAACTATTCACTTGAACAACTAGCCGGTGAAGGCCCACAATATAACGCAAATGCAAGCCTTGCTATTTTACAAGGTAAAGGCAGTGATGCGCACAATGCTGCAATCGTGGTCAATGTGGCTGCACTTTTATACCTTAGCGGTAAAGTACAGTCATTAAAAGAAGGCGCACAACAGGTACAAACATTACTAAGTTCAGGCAAAGCCATGAACACATTAAATGCAATTATTGAGGTAAGTCATGGCTAATGTATTAGACAAAATTGTTGCTGATAAAAAGCAAGAGCTAATAGAGCGTAAAGCCGCGCGCCCACTAGAGAGCTTTAAACACCTAGCAGTGCCAACTAGCCGCAGCTTTTATAAAGCGTTAGCAAAGCCGGGTACGCAGTTTATTTTAGAATGTAAAAAAGCATCTCCTTCAAAAGGGCTAATAAGAGAGCCGTTTGATTTAACCGAGATCACCTCTGTTTATAAAAAATATGCTAGCTGCATGAGCGTACTTACAGATACTAAATACTTTCAAGGTAGTTTTGATTATTTAGAGTTTGTGCGTAGCCAAGTAGAGCAGCCACTTATTTGTAAAGACTTTTTTATTGATGAGTACCAAGTTTACATGGCACGTATTTATGGCGGCGATGCTATATTACTAATGCTTTCAGTGCTTGATGATGAACAATATAAAGCGCTACATGCAGTTGCCGACTCGCTTAACATGTCGGTATTAACCGAAGTAAGTAACGAAGAAGAAGTGCACCGTGCCCTTGCACTTGATGCGCAAATTATTGGTATTAATAACCGTGACCTTCGCGATTTAAGCACTGATTTAGCAACCACCGAAAAGCTACGTACGCTTATCCCACAAGATAAAGTGGTTATCTCAGAGTCAGGTATTTACACTCATCAAGATGTTAAACGTTTAGCGCCATTATGTGACGGCTTTTTAATTGGCAGTTCTTTAATGGCTGAGCGCGATTTAGAACAAGCCTGCAAAAAAGTGATTTTAGGTGATAACAAAGTGTGCGGTTTAACCCGAGCACAAGACGTACAGGCCGCTTACAACAACGGCGCAGTGTACGGTGGACTCATTTTTTACCCTAAGTCGCCTCGTTATGTTGATTTAGATTGTGCTATTGAGCTGAGCCAAAGTGCGCCACTTAAATTTGTCGGTGTTTTTGTTAATGCAAGCCCGCAGCAAGTGGTACAATACGCGCACGAACTAAAACTTGCCGCAGTACAATTACACGGTCAAGAAAGTGACGATTACATTGCCGCATTACGTACACAGTTACCTAAAGGTTGTGAAATTTGGAAAGCACAGGCAATTAAAGATACATTGCCAACCCCAGCTACGGGCGTAGACCGCCATCTTTATGATACCCACAGCGATACACAAGCCGGTGGTACAGGTAAAGCATTTGATTGGGCAGTACTGCGCGACGCAACAACCCCCTTTATGCTAGCGGGTGGCTTAAATCCAGACAATATAAAAGACGCGCTTTCTCAAGGTGCCCTAGGCCTTGATTTAAATTCAGGCGTTGAAGAATCTGCGGGTAAAAAGTGCCCTATCAAATTACAAAATGCTTTTACAAGCATCAGAAATTATTGAGGTTATAATGCAAAATCCAGCTTATTTTGGCGAGTTTGGCGGTATGTTTGTACCTGAGCTACTTGTCCCTGCGCTTAAGCAGTTAGAGAACGAATTTAACAAAGCACAAAAAGACCCTGAGTTTCAGGCTGAGTTTACAAAATTATTAAACGAGTATGCCGGTCGCCCTACGCCGCTTACATTAACGCGTAATTTAATTAAAAACCCTAAAGTTAAACTTTACCTAAAACGTGAAGATTTACTGCACGGCGGCGCACACAAAACCAACCAAGTACTTGGTCAAGCGTTGCTAACTAAACGTATGGGTAAAAAAGAAGTTATTGCCGAAACTGGTGCGGGCCAACACGGCGTGGCAACAGCCCTAGCCTGTGCATTACTTGGCTTAAAATGCCGCATTTATATGGGTGCTAAAGACGTTGAGCGCCAACAGCCTAACGTATTTAGAATGAAATTAATGGGCGCAGAGGTTATTCCGGTAACCGCCGGCTCTGGCACATTAAAAGATGCGGTAAACGAAGCGCTACGCGACTGGTCTGCAAACTACCAAGACGCTCACTACTTACTTGGTACCGCAGCGGGTCCTCACCCATTCCCAACAATTGTACGAGAGTATCAAAAAATCATTGGTGAAGAAGCTAAACAACAAGTATTAAAAGCAGAAGGACGCTTACCGGATGCCGTACTAGCCTGTGTTGGCGGTGGCTCTAATGCCATTGGTATGTTTACTGACTTTATTGACGAGCCAAGTGTAAAACTTATTGGTGTAGAGCCTGCAGGTAAAGGCCTAGATACCCACGAGCACGGCGCTACAATTTGTAAAGGTACTAAAGGTATATTGCACGGTACCTATACGTACATTATGCAAAATGACGATGGCCAAATTGAAGAGTCATACTCAGTATCTGCCGGCCTTGATTACCCAGCAGTAGGCCCACAGCACGCGTTTTTACACGAAACAGGCCGTGCTCAATATGTGGGGATTACCGATACAGAAGCCCTTGACGCGTTCCAAGCACTGGCTAAAAACGAAGGCATTATTCCAGCTCTTGAATCAAGCCATGCCCTTGCTTATGCGCTTAAATACGCCGAAGAGCAAACAGAAGAAAGCATTTTAGTGGTTAACTTAAGTGGCCGTGGCGATAAAGATTTAACCCACGTACACAGTGTTTTATCACAAGGAGGTCAGCTATGAGCCAGTTAAATACAGATCGTTACGGTAAAACCTTTGCTGCACTTAATGAGCAAAAACAAGGTGCATTTGTGCCATTTGTTACCATTGGCGACCCAGGTAAAGAGCAAAGTATTGCCATTATTAAAAGCTTAATTGATGGCGGCGCGGATGCACTGGAGCTAGGTATTCCGTTTTCGGACCCAATCGCCGATGGCCCAGTTATTCAAGCGGCGAATATTCGTGCTCTCGATGTAAACATTAACACGCAAGATTGCTTTGATATTATTAAAGAAATACGCGATTACAATGCAGATATTCCAATTGGCTTATTATTGTATTCTAACCTTGTGTTTAAACGCGGTTTAGAAACATTTTATAAAGATGCTAAAGCGGCGGGAGTAGACTCTATTTTAGTTGCTGATGTACCACTGCATGAGTCTAAAATGTTTAGAAAAGCAGCCATGGCAAACGGTGTAGACCCAATATTTATTGCCACACCCAATGCCGATGACGATACTCTGCGCCAATGTGCATCTTACGGCCGTGGCTACACATATTTATTATCGCGTGCGGGTGTTACCGGCACCGATACTAAAGCGCAAATGCCAGCGGGTAACATAGTAACTAAGCTAAAAGAATACCATGCAGCCCCTGCTTTATTAGGCTTTGGTATTTCTACGCCCGATGATGTAAAAGCCGCTCTAAACGCCGGCGCAGCTGGTGCTATTTCAGGCTCAGCCGTTGTTAAAATTATTGAAGCAAACCTAAATGATTTAGACGCGATGACAACGCAGTTAAAAGCGTTTGTAGCAGATATGAAAGCGGCCACCGCACTGTAAAAAATTAAAATTTACGCATTAAAAAAGGGCATTTAAAATGCCCTTTTTTATTAAGCTCTACACTTAATGAGCTTGATGCTTACCTTCTAAAATTTCTTCAATAAATTTTGCATTAAATGCTTCTAAATCTGCAGGACTGCGGCTTGTTACTAAACCTTGGTCTACACTCACCTCTTCATCAACCCAGTTTGCACCAGCATTGATTAAATCACTTTTAATGCTCGGGAATGATGTAACGGTACGGTCGCGTAATTTATTAATTTCGGCAAGTAACCAAGGGGCATGGCAAATAGCTGCGACGGGTTTGTTTTTCTCGGCGCCAAAAAAGCCATCTATAAACGCTTTTGCGTGCTTATCTTGGCGTAACGTATCTGGGTTAAATAAGCCACCTGGCAGCATAAGCGCATCGTAATCGCTGGCACTGGCATTTGTAACAAGTTTATCTACGCTTACTTTGTCGCCCCATTTATCTTCATCCCAGCCGGTGATTTCACCCTCTTTTACCGACACAATATCAATATCGGCGCCGGCATTAAGTAAAGCATCACGTGGAGATAATAGCTCACTTTGCTCAAAACCATCGGTAGCTAAAATAGCAATTTTTTTGCCTTGTAAACGAGTGCTTGTTTGTAATGTAGACATATAGATCTCCTTATTGCGTTTAATAAAATGTTTCAATCACCCTATTAAAAGCATAAGCGATGCCAAATTTAACCTATTGAAAATAATGGATAATATAAATTAAAGCTATCAAAGCTATGTAAATCATTTAGAGGGTTTGAACAATCTACATAGCTTAATTTAAAGTGCGTATGAAAAACCAGCACACAAGCTTTGCTTACAAGATGAAGTAGTTAGGCATTAACTAAAAGCTGGGGATTTATTTTCTAGACGCACCCTATTAGCGGGGTGCGCAAAACTATAATTTTGTGATTAATAGCGCTAACTAAACCTAAAAAGGTAACCGGGCTTAGCAAGTATTGGTTGCAGGAACTAGTCGCTGGTACTGGTCACTGGTACCGGTCAATACAAGTTGCTATTTAAAGGAGATCTTTTAATGCTTTGGCAGGTTTAAATACGGGTTTGTTAGCGCCTTCTATTTCAATGCTTTCGCCTGTTTGTGGGTTACGGCCAGTGCGCGCTGGGTAGTAGCTTAAAGCGAATGTACCAAATCCATTAATTTGCACTTGGTCGCCTTCAGACAGCGATTTAGTAATTACTTTTTGTAAGCTAGTAAGGGCTGCTTGTGTGTCTTTTTTTGTTAGTTCACTGCGTTTTGCTATTTGGGCAACAAGTTGTGCTTTGTTCATTGTAGGCTCCTAAATGCACACTTAATCAGTGTTGGTTAAGCGTGGGAATATGATGATGGATAATTAAAGCCACGCAGGCTAAGGCTTACAGGGCAACAAGTCAACCTTGTAGTTGCCTAGTGTTATGTGGTAAAAACTTCCCTGACTTCTTTTTGTATAATTTAGGTAGTATATGCACGCATTGATTGAATACATCCCGCTAATATTATTTTTTGCGGTATTTAAATTAGTTGATATTTACTGGGCAACAGGCCTTTTAATGGTCACTACGCTTATTCAAGTTGCGTATAGCTACTTTAAGCACGGCCATGTACCTGCCCGCCAATGGCTATTTTTTGCTATTGCAGCGGTGTTTGGCACATTAACCTTAGTACTCCACGATGAGCAGTATATAAAATGGAAAGCCACGTTAATTTATGCAGGCCTAAGCCTTACCTTATTAATTAGCCGCTACGTGCTGAATAAAAATCTTGTTAAAAAAGCCCTTAGCTCAATCCTCGAAAACGCCAACGACTCTAAACAGGCGATTGAAGTACCTGAGCCGGTGTGGAATAAGCTTAACTTAATGTGGGTTGCCATTACCGCAGGTATTGCAGTGCTGAATATTTACATTGCGTATAATTTCTCACTCGATTTTTGGGTTAACTTTAAAGTGTTTGGCTTAATGGCCATTACTTTTGTGAGTATTTTGATCACTATTTTTGCTTTGTATAAATACTTCCCTGATGAAGAAGAACCCGCAAAGTAAAACACCTTCGTCATAAAAATGTCGTCTTTGCTTGATAGCGTGTAAAAAAAATCAATCAGAGACGACCTTGAACGCCAATCAATACCGCTGGTTTGAATTTACCCTAATATTTGTTTTATTGCCTTTAATAGGCTTTACCCTTCGTAGTTACCTAGCTAACTGGCTAATACCCGCACTGATTGTTTTAATGAGTGTGTGCTGCATGTTATTACTGAACGACCCTCACTTTAAGCGATTTAGACTTACAAGCCTGGGGCAGTTTTCTGCGGTAAAGCGACGTTTATTTAGTTTCTTTTTTTTAGGAGCGCTTTTTTCAGGCGTGTTTTACGGCATTATTCACCAAGAAAATTGGTTTAGTATGCCGCTGCACTCATTTTATAACTGGTTACTTTTACTGCTTCTATACCCGCTGCTGTCGGTATTACCACAAGAGCTAATTTTCAGAACCTACTTTTTTCATCGCTATAAACGTATTATGCCCAAAAAAAGAGTGCGTATAGTGGTAAGCGCAACGGTGTTTGCCCTTGCCCATATTGTGTATGCCAATTGGGTGGCTGTAGGCTTAGCATTTTTAGGCGGGTTATTATTTTCGTTTACTTACGCGCAAAGCCGCTCAACCATAGTGTGTGTAATTGAGCATAGCTTATGGGGATTGTGGATGTTTACACTGGGGATTGGCACTTCATTAGACTCAGGAGCTATCAGCTAACAAGCTAAGCCGCTATTTTAAACACAAAAAAGCCGCGTTAATACGCGGCTTTTGAAAACTTTTTTAGCCTAAAAACCAAATAACTTAAAGGCAAAAAACTTAGTCGCTACTGTATTAATAAATATGGCTAATAAAATAACCGGAATAAACGTAGAAAGCGAAAAGTTAACGTATTTCTCCATAAAGCTACCGGCGTAATTTGGTGAGCCTTGGCTTAGCTCATCTGTTAGGCGCGCTTTTTTCCAGCGGTACATAACAAATAAACACACCATTAAACCATTCAGTGGCAATATAGTGTCGTAAAATACATCATACACAATATCAAAAAAGCTTTTATTACCGCTGCCGTAACTAGTAAACGACGTTAGGCTATCAACCATACCAAACGACATAGTACATAATATAGTTAACACACCGGTGGCTAGCGTTAAAATACCTAAGGCTTTTTTACGGCTGACCCCTTTGCGGTCGCTAAGGGTCGCTGTAGGTACTTCTACAATTGATACAAGCGAAGTAATCGCTGCAAAAAACACTAATAAAAAGAACGAAAACGCCACTGCAGACGCGCCAAAGTAACCAATATCATTTTGTAGTGCTAATAAAATTTTAGGTAAGTATACAAATATCATCGATACAGACGAGTCAGAAAGAGCGGCAGGGTCGGTATTAGGATCAAAACTAAATATTGCCGGTAAAACCATTAAACCGGCAACAAATGCCACTAATGAGTCGGTAATAGCCACCATTTTTGCACTGCCAACAATGTCATCTTTTTTAGATATGTAAGAGGCGTACGTCATTAAAATGCCCATACCTAGCGATAGTGAGAAAAACGCTTGGCTTAGTGCACCATTAAGCACACTGGCGCTCATTTTAGAAAAATCAGGAATAACATAATATTTAACACCAGCCATGGCGTTATCAAGCGTTAATACATACGCTACAAGGGCGAGCAACATAACAAATAAAGCCGGCATTAAAAACTTAGCGGCTTTTTCTATGCCTTGTTTAACCCCACCCAATAAAATAAGGTTAACAATAATAACGACCACTGCCATGTAGCCAAAAACAGTGTAGCTATTTATAAAGCTGCCAAAATGGCTCGGATCTGCCAATGCATCTAAATTACCCATGGCGGTTTGGCTTAAGTAACCAAAAATCCACACGGTAATAACCATGTAAAATACGGCAATCATAAACGGCGTTAATACAGCCAAAAAGCCTGCAAACTTCCATTTTTTGTCGTTATTTGCCAGCGCTTTGTACGAACCAAGTGGATCTTTTTGCGCGTTACGACCCATGGCCATTTCAGCCATCATTACTGGTAAACAAATAAAAGCAACAAACAAAGCGTATACAAGTAAAAATGCACCACCACCATTTTTAGTTGCCGACACAGGAAAACCTACTAAGTTGCCAATACCCACTGCCGAACCTGCTGCAGCCAGTATAAAGCCAAGACGGGAGCTAAAATGCTCTCTATTATTGCTCATGTATTAACCTTGTTATTTTTAAGTTATTCAAGCGACTCTACCAGTGTTGTGCCGCGCTTTTCAAGCAATTACACACTAAAAATAATTAATAACTGTAAACCTAGCTTTAACGGTAATTTGTTCACCAACTATCAACGTTGTGCTAGTATTTGCGTTATTAAACTTAACATTTTTTTGAGAATTACTATGTTGTACATGATTTATTCAACCGACGTTGAAAACAGCTTACCGCTTAGAAAAGAAGCCCGCCCCGCCCACTTAGCACGTTTAAGCGAACTCGACTCTCAAAACCGTTTATTTGTTGCCGGCCCACTGCCAGCAATCGACAGTGAAGACCCGCAAGATGCTGGATTTACAGGTTCATTAGTCATTGCAGAATTTGATTCACTTGAAAAAGCACGTGAATGGGCAGCCTCTGATCCATACGTTGCAGCCGGCGTTTACGCAAACACCGTTGTAAAACCATATAAAAAAGTATTACCAGCGTAACGCACACCCTGAATTTAAAACGTTATTTAATTCAGGGTTGGTTCACTGCTAATTAATTAAGCTGGCGAACGTAAAAGCGCATATTGGACGTTTTTACTTGAGTTTTAGTAGCTTAGTTAATTAGAATAGCTGGGTTTGATCTAGGAGTTCCCGTCATGCGTGTATTATTAACCCTTGGTTTAATTGCCTGTATTAGCGTCAGTGGCGCCGTACACGCAAGTTCGACTGTTACCAAAGCAGTTAAAAAAACTGAGATCAGCAAAAAGAAAGCCGTAATACTTGCAAAAGAAGAAACTGACGGTAAAACCTTAAAAATTACAGAACAAGCAAAATTTTATACTGTACGTATACTCAAATCTGACGGCCACGTCGTTGATTTACATATAAATAAAAAAACCGGCGAAGTGAAAAAGGATTAGCAAATGCGAATTTTAGTTATAGAAGATGATTTACACTTAGCAGACAACCTACGTAATGCTTTAGAGAAAGAACGTTACAGTGTTGATTTATGTCACGATGGCGAAGCTGGCCTATTCCATATTACAGAATACCCGCTAGATATGGCGGTGGTTGATTTAGGCTTACCAAAAATTGACGGTATTGAGCTAATCAATAAAGCACGTGCACAAGGCGTGACGATCCCTATTTTAATCTTAACGGCGCGCGACCGCTGGCAAGACAAAGTTGAAGGCCTAGATGCTGGTGCCGACGACTACTTAACCAAGCCGTTTCATGTTGAAGAATTAATTGCGCGTTGTAACGCACTTATTCGCCGCAGTGCGGGTAAAGCAAACCCTGAAATGACAGCGGGTCCAATTAAAATTCATACTCGCTCACAACAAGTTTGGGTTAACGACAAAGAACTTAGCCTTACGGCTTATGAGTACAAAGTACTTGAGTATTTAATGGTTAACCCGCAAAAAGTAATTTCTAAATCAGAACTTACTGAGCATATTTACGACCAAGATTTCGATCTTGATTCTAACGTTATCGAAGTATTTGTACTTCGTCTGCGTAAAAAATTAGACCCTGAAGGCACATTAAACCCAGTAGAAACACTACGTGGGCGTGGTTACAGGCTTAAAAGTCAGTGGTAGCATCGCAAATATCGCTTAAAATAAGGCAAGGATTTATCCTTGTCTTTGTTTTATTGGTGGCACTGCCTATTTTGTTTTACTCGATTGGTAAAGCGTATTACGCCTCATTAGTCGAAACCACCGAAAAAAATCTAGAAGCCCACTTATACTCCCTTATTTCTGAAGTCGACTTTACTGAGCGCGGCATTATTATGCCCAGCACAATTTTAACGCCTGAGCTTAATAACTTAAATTCAGATACCTACGCAATGATTTACCGCGATGATGTACCTGTGTGGCACTCAGAGTCGGCTGTAAACGTAAACTTTAAACCCGAGTACATAGAGCCTAAAGCAGGTGCGGCCGACTTTAGACGTGTGGTTTACAACAATGCGGTTTACTGGCAATTAAGCCTAACGGTCATTTTAAATAATATTGACCAATCTGAGCAGGCACGTTTTATATTACTTAAACGAAACGATGCATTGCTAAGGTTAATGGATGGCTTTAAACAAACCTTAGTCGATTGGATGTTTATAATGGGTATTGCGATTGCCGGTTTAATGGCAATTGGATTTATTTGGAGCGGCCGGCCGTTACAACGTCTTGATAAAGAAATAAAAGCCATTGAGTCGGGCGATATTCAAGAAATTAAAGGCTTATACCCTGTAGAGCTACAAACAATTAAATCAGACCTAAACTTATTACTAGAGTCGCAGCAACGTCAAAAAGAGCGCTACAGAGCCTCTTTAAGTGACCTAGCACATGCATTAAAAACGCCCCTTGCGGTATTAAAATCAAGCCCGCTTGCTAATGATGCCGATGCCCAAGAGCAACTTGATAGAATAAATGTGATGATCGAGCATCAGTTAAAACGTGCAGCTACTGGCGCCTCAGATACATGGAAAAAACAAACTCCAGTTAAACCTGTGGTTGATTCTATTTTAAGTGCAATGGCCAAGGTATACCGCGATAAAGACATTATATTTAATTGTACCGTGACCGATAAAGATTACTTTTTAGGTGACCAAACAGATTTAATGGAATTACTGGGTAATTTAATTGATAACGCCTGTAAAGCGTGTCGCTCGCAAGTAGAAATACAAGTTATTCAAAGTAAAACACTGTGCATAGGCATTAGTGACGATGGACCCGGTGTACCCGAGGATAAACGCGAGTCTTTATTAACCCGTGGTACCCGCCTTGATACTTACGAAAGCGGCCATGGTGTTGGTATGGCGATAGTCTCGGACTTGGTTAAATCTTATAACGGACACTTAACGATTAATAAGTCGGACACCTTGGGCGGCGCACAATTTATTTTAGAGTTTAATTACAATGATAAAAAATAGCCTTTTAATTACACTTGCGAGCCTATTAGCACTAAGTGCTAATGTCAGTGCGCAAGCACAGTGTACGCTTGAGCAAAACGCAACGCCAAGCCAAACTAAACGCTATACGCAGTGTTTAGACACCCAAATAAATCAGGCTAAATACAATCAGGGTACTTGGGTTCAAAAACGTAAATATGAACTCACTAAATTAGAAGAGCAAAGCGGAAATACGCAAATACTGATGTTGTTTAAGCGCAGCGTCGACAACCACCAAAAGTATATTGAAGCAAGCTGCCAATGGCGCTATATATTAAAACTGCCAAATGCCAGCCAAGCTGCTATTGATTACAAATTATGTGAACTTGCACTTATTGAACAGTTTACTCAAGTGCTTAAAAAGCCACTTTAAACGGGGATTAACACCCATAAAAAAAGCGATTAATACTGTGTATTAATCGCTTTTTTTGTATCAATTATTTAATCAAATACGCAATTTTAAGCTATGAAAACCAATTGATATTATTTATCGTCTATCGACTCACCAGTACCAAGTAGCGTGGCAACCCAGCGCCCTTCATCACTTGCCTCTAGGGCTATTTTAACAATCATGGTAAGCGGTACCGATAGCAACATGCCTACAGTGCCTAATAACCAACCCCAAAATATTAACGACAAAAACACCACCAAGGTAGAAAGCCCAAGCCCTTTACCCATAAATTTAGGCTCTACAATGTTACCCATTACCGTATTAATAATTAAATACCCTGCACCTACAAGCCCGGCTGTTAATGGTCCTTGTGTAATGAGTGCTAACAATACAGCTGGTACTGCGGCAATAATAGAACCTATATTAGGAATATAATTAAACATAAAGGCCAACACGCCCCACAGCACAAAGTAGTCAACATCTAAAATCCATAAGTAAAATGCTGCAATAATACCGGTGGCTAAACTCACCAATGTTTTAATTGCTAAATACGAATTAATAGAAACCAAAAAGCGGTCAATTTGCTCCATTTTTCTATCTGGGTCGGCAAGTGCCATATGAATTTTTTTGCTTAATGCAGGCCCTTCAAAAAGCATAAACACCACAGTTAAAATTATTAAAAACATGTTTGCCATTACGCCACCTAAGCCGGTAAGCATATTCGTGGCTACATCAACCATTTTACCTGGGTCAAACATAGAGAGAATTTGATCTCTATCGATTAAGATATTGTATTGCGATGCAAGATCGACCAGCCACACAAACTCTTCTTGTAATTGGGCTTTATATTCAGGAAGTTGCTGAGAAAAGTCGTTAACTGATTGTCCTACAAGGCCGCCTAAGCTTACACCTAAGCCCACAATGATAAGCACCACAATAACAACAGAAACCCCTTTAGGGATCCGATAGCGACCAAAAAATGTGATCAGCGGGTTGCATACAATGGCAATAAACGCCGCCAAAATAAAGGGAATAATAATAACACTTGCGGCCTTAATACCGGCTAATACAACCACCAGGGCTGCAAATATTATTAAGCTTTTATTTACGCCAGTTAAACTTGCCAACGCGCCAATCCTTTTCTTATGAAATTCGCTTTAGTGTAAGGCAAAAACTAATTAAATGAAATATTTACAAAGTGATCGTTGTTTTTTAGTTAACGTAATAATTTGCATTAAGATAGTTTAAATAGTATACATTTTAAACAAATCGTACACTTAAAATTGGTAAGATTTTTATGCATATTTTTTTTACAGGCGCTACAGGCCTAATAGGTAAACACTTAACGCCTTTTTTGCTGCATCATCATAAAGTAACCGTACTGAGCCGAAATAAAACCAAAGCCCATGTATTGCTTGGTCATAATATTGATGTAGTAAGCAGCGTTGATGAGGTTAATTTTAACCATGTTGATACCGTGATTAATTTAGCCGGCGAACCTATCGTCAACAAACGCTGGAGGCAGGCACAAAAACAAACAATTAAAAACAGCAGAATAAACCTTACCACGCAAATCAGCGATGCTATTTTAAATTGCAGCACGCCCCCTGCTACATTTATATCTGGTAGTGCCATTGGCTATTATGGCCGCCAAGGCGATACCCCGGTAGATGAGGACACCGAAGATGTAAATAATGAATTTAGCCATCAGCTATGTAAAGAGTGGGAGCACGCGGCACTAAAAGCGCAAAGTGATAAAACACGGGTGTGCTTATTACGCACGGGAATTGTACTTAGCAAAAACGGCGGCGCTTTAAGTAAAATGCTTCCTGCGTTTAAATTTTTTGCAGGTGGCCCCATTGGTGATGGGGAGCAAGGTATGTCGTGGATTCATATTGATGACATGATCCAACTGATTTTATTTATTATAAAACACACGTCGCTTTGCGGGCCAATTAACGCCACTGCACCCACCCCTGTTAGCAATAAAGTATTTAGCAAAAGTTTAGGTAAAGCATTGTCACGCCCTGCGGCCCTAACCATGCCAAGCCCTGTGTTAAAATTGTTAATGGGTGAAATGTCTGATTTGCTCACTACTGGGCAATATGTAATACCCAAAAAAGCGTTAGCGCATAATTACCGTTTTCATTTTACGGATATAGATTCGGCTCTAAGAAGTTTAATAAAGTAGGTGTATTCAGCATAGATACACCTAATAAAGGTTATAAAAATACTACTTTAAGCTAGGTTACTGTAATTAATATAAGCTTTAGTATCTAGTCTCCATTAAAATAGTCGTTTTATAATAAAAGAACCTTTCTATGCTGCACTTACCAACCGTTATAAGCCTTTCTTTTATTTTAAACCTTATAATTGGGCTGTATTTTATCTCTATTTATCAATATAAAAAACAAACTAGTTTTTTATATTTTGGCCTAGCTTGTACGACCTTTACATTCGCCATACTATGCGCAAGCTTACGCGTGATCATTGCATGGCCGTTTATTACCCATTACTTTGCCAGTCTATTTATTATTGCTTGCCCACTTTTTTTAATTATGGGATTAAAAGCACTCAGCCCTTTAAATAAAAGCATATGCAAGCAAGTTAGCTATTTACTCATCGTGGCTGCGGTTTTTGTGCTCATAGTTTACAACACCGCTGTAGAGCAAATATTGGTTAGTTTAACTGTGGCAGGGTTATTTTTGTATGCTTCGTATATTGTTTTAAGCACCCGCTTTATAGCAAAATTACAGCAACGTATGCTATTGCTTTGCCTATTACTGCATGCACTCGTTATGCTAATACAGGGAGTTTTATTACTGTTGCCGTTTTTTACCGCGCTCAACTTTGATTTTGCCTCTGTTTTGCAATTTACTTTAGCTGTACACTTAATACTTGCCACTAGCGCCGCCCTATTGCTGCCTTTTTTAGTGTTTGCCAATACAGAGCATACACTCAACTCCCTTGCTAATCGCGACCCATTAACCCAGCTATTAAATAAACGCGGTTTAAATGCAGTGGCCAAGACGTTATTTAATAAAAATAATGACGAGCATCCCCTTAGCATTATTATGGTCGATATAGACTTTTTTAAGCGCGTTAACGATGAATTCGGACACGATGCAGGTGATGAGGCAATTAAATGGGTTTCGCAGCATATTGCCGCGCTTTTTTCTAACAGCGCAGTTACCGCGCGTGTTGGCGGCGAAGAGTTTGCAATTTTACTTAGCCACTGCACTTTAAATGAGGCACAGTGCGCGGCAAACACCCTCAGAAAAAACATTAAAAACAAGCCCTTTAGCTATTACGGCAACACCATTTATTTAAGAATAAGTGCTGGAGTGGCGTGCAGCGATACTCAAACAAGCTCTTTTAAATCGCTACTTAGTGCGGCAGATAAGCGCTTGTATATTGCTAAAACCACAGGACGCGACAAAGTTATATATGAATCTGCACAAAACCCTTTTATAAATAACAAACCGGTTTGCACATAAAAAAAGCCCTTCAATTGAAGGGCTTTGACATACACACTAAAACAAAATGATTACTGACATTTAAGCCCAGCAGAGTCTGCCTTATTAGGCACAAACTGAATGTTTGCTACCGACACTGAGGTTTTACTGCTTGCATGTAAACTAAACGGGCTTGTAAGGCTTGCAAAGTCTACGCCTTGGTTAGCAAAACAACGTAAGTCTACCGACACCGACTGCCATTTATTTTTGATGGATTGATCAACCATTTTACTCAAAGCAATCGCACCACCACACTCACCTGAACAAGTCATAGCAAGGTTTACGTCATCGGTTAGTGGCTCATTGAGTTTAATATCAAAACTAATAACGCCATTAGCCTCTAAATACGTAATGGTATCTTCTGCAAAGCTTGTGACTATTTCAGCACTTGCCTTTTGCTCGCCACTAAAATTAAATTGGCGCGCGTCTTCTTGAACTGTTTTATCCTCAGTACGGTATTTAAGTGAACCTAGTTGATGAGTACTGCTTGATACATCTAATAGCTCATCGCCAGATTTAAGTAATAAACGCCACGGAGCAACCGGTGCGCCAACTAAAATATCCATACTAGTGAGTGCTGAGTTATCTAATTTAGAGTCTTCGTCTAAATTATCAGCCAATACATTTTTATCGCCATAAGTTAAACCAAAGCCGTACGGTAATAATGGGCTGTAATCGTCATCGCCTTTATTAACCGTTGCTTGTACTGCTGTTTTAGGCCATGAAAACGAAAGCTTGCCGCTAAAGTCATGTTGAATACTGCCATCTTTACCTTTTAAAATAACATCGGCAATACCGCCGCCTTCTGTACCTGGCAGCCATGCTGCAACAAATGCATCTGAGGCATTTAATTCACTGTTAACCCACATAGGGCGACCGGAAATAAATACCGATACAACCGCAATACCCTGCTCTTTTAACGACTTTAATAACGCGAGCGATTTTTTATTACCACGCTCAAATTCAAGGTTATCTCTATCGCCATGGCCTTCTGCATAAGGCTCTTCACCAAATACCACAACGGCTACATCTGGGCGCTGATCATATGAGCCATCCACGCTTAAAATGGCACGACCACCCGCCTCAGTAATTTGTTTTTCAAGACCTGCGTAAATAGACGTGGCACCAGGAAAATCAGCATTTTTGTTATTTGTCCCTTGCCAAGTAATACTCCAACCACCCGACTGCTTACCTATGTTATCGGCTCCATCGCCGGCAATTAGTACAGTTTGGTTTGCATCAAGAGGCAAAATATTGTTTTTGTTTTTAAGTAAAACAAGTGATTCACGTACTGCCTGACGCGCAACTTCGCGGTGCTGCTGCGCACCAATTAGCTCAGTTTTACCCGAAAACTGACGCTTAGCCGGGCTTGGTTTATTAAATAAACCAGCACGCAATTTAACGCGTAAAATTCTACTTACTGCATCATCAATGCGCGACATGCTGATTTCGCCAGCTTTGACTTGCGCTATGGTGTTTTCGTACAGCGGCTTCCAAGCGCCCGTTGGCACCATAAAAATATCAAGTCCCGCGTTAACAGCCTGTGCACAGCTTTCGTTTGTACAGCCTTCAATTTGGCCGTGGCCGTTCCAATCCCCTACCACAAAACCATCAAAGCCCATGCGGGTTTTAAGCACATCGGTTAACAGGTATTTATTGCCGTGGTTTTTAACCCCATGCCAGCTATTAAACGATGCCATAACCGACTGACTTCCCGCCGATAAGCCACCTACATAACCTTGGGCATGTATATCAAACAAATCTTGCTCACTGTCGATATTATTACCTTGGTCATCGCCATCGACTGTGCCGCCATCACCTAAAAAGTGCTTAACGGTACTAATAACACGTTTATCACTTAAAAAGTCGCCATCGGCCTTGCCCTGTAAACCATTTACAATGGCAGCTGAATAATCGCGTACAATGCGAGGGTCTTCTGAATAACCTTCATAGGTTCTGCCCCAGCGGTCGTCACGCACAACAGCCACTGTAGGTGCAAATACCCAATCAATACCCGTTGCCATTACTTCAACCGCAGTGATAGCTGCTATTTGCTCAATCAATGCCGGGTTGTTTGCCGCACCTAAACCAATATTATGCGGAAATAAGGTCGCGCCAATTACATTATTGTGACCATGCACCGCATCGGTGCCCCACATTGTGGGTATTTTACTGCCATCGATAGAGTCATCTACCGACGCCTGATAAAAATCTTCAGCCAATTTTACCCAGTCCATTGGTGTTGCGTGTTTATCACCGTTAGGAAACGCACCGCCCCCATTTAGGTATGAGCCAAAGCCATATTTGCGCATGTCTTCAACGGTAATATCACGAATTTCTGGTTGAATCATTTGAGCTACTTTTTGCTCAAGTGTCATCGTTTTTAAATAATCGGCTATTTTAGCTTCAATTTCTGGGTCTTGTTTTACGGCAATATTAAGTTTTGGCCAAATTTTCTCTGTTTTAGACAACGCATTATTAGCTTCAGGAGAGGTTGTCGCGTCATTTGAACAAGCCGCTAAAATGCCTAGTGATGCAATTAATGAGGCACGTGCTATTTTATTAAGTGAAAAAGGGGTTTTCATTATAGAGTCTCCTGAGCTTGAACTGGTTTGCTTCCGCTTAAACCATAAAACGCGATAAATAAGTAACAAAAAATTGGTAAAACATACGAAAGTTGAACACCCACGCTATCAGCAAGTGCACCTTGTAAAAGTGGCACTATTGCACCCCCTACAATCGCCAAGCACAAAATACCAGAGCCCTGCGCGGTATGCTTACCAAGGCCATTTAACGCTAAACTAAAAATAGTTGGGAACATAATAGAATTGAATAAACCAACCAAAAGTATTGACCACATTGCTAATTGACCCGACGTGCTCATGGCAATAACCACCAAAATAATAGCCATGCTTGCGTTAAAGCCAAGTACTTTACCAGCGGGTAATTTTTGCATTACCGCTGCACCAATAAAACGCCCCACCATAGCTCCGCCAAAATAATATGTGATGTAGTGAGCGGCAACATGCTCTTTTAAACCGGCAATATTTTCTTGTGCTAAAAAGCTAACTAAAAAACTGCCAATCGCAACCTCTGCACCTACATACATAAATATACCCACAGCACCGAGTGTTAGGTGGCGGTATTGCCATGCACTACCTTCAATTGTCTCTGACTTTTCAGCGGCTTCTTTTTGCTCATTCATTATGTCTGGTAATTTAAGCCATGCAAAAATACCGGCTAGTAAAATAAGCATGCCTGCTAATAGTAAATAAGGAAGTTGTACCGACTCTGCATTTTGTGCCGGTGTTAAAAACGCCTCAGAGGCAGAGTCAAGAATCAAAAATGCACCAAATGTAGGGGCAACCGTAGTGCCTAGCGCATTAAATGCTTGCGTTAAGGTAAGGCGAGAAGACGCTGTTTTAGGGGCGCCCAATAAACTTACATAAGGGTTTGCAGAAACCTGCAATAAGGTAATACCGCTTGCCAGAACAAATAAAGCAAACAGAAATACTGGGTAATTATGTAGCGCCGCGGCTGGGTAAAAAAGTACACAACCACATGCCGCTATAAGTAACCCCACTACAATGCCTTTTTTATACCCTAATTTTTTAACTATATAGCCACTTGGCAGTGACATTAAAAAATAAGCGCCAAAAAAACAAAACTGAACCAGCATTGCCTGAACATAAGTTAGGTTAAACACCGCTTTTAAATGCGGGATTAAAATATCGTTTAAGCAGGTAATAAACCCCCACATAAAAAATAAAGTAGTTAAAGATGTTAATGCAAAACCATAGTTTTTATCTTGGTAGTTTTGCGACTGTGTGTGTGTCGTCAGTGGTGCTGAACTGGCCAT
Organism: Pseudoalteromonas sp. Angola-30; assembly: GCF_028599215.1. Lineage (NCBI taxonomy): Bacteria > Pseudomonadati > Pseudomonadota > Gammaproteobacteria > Alteromonadales > Pseudoalteromonadaceae > Pseudoalteromonas > Pseudoalteromonas sp. Angola-30. Next base: position 34,238 of record NZ_JAQREI010000010.1, on the reverse strand, counting down.
GGGCTCTCCGCAATTTATTATTATAAATTAATGCAAAAGTCGTTATTAAAAATTGCCGTGTAACCCAGCAACATTAAAGAGTTGACCTTCGTATCAATTAACACTAATCTAAAAATGTAAGCGCTTTCACGTGTAATTAAATACGAACATGTAACATATTTCAACAAGTTTTATTTTTTTATAAACGCGCCCTTACGCTTCATCGCAGTAAATACAGTGGCTATTTATGCATTTAAGGTTTAAAAAGGTTTGTTACTAATGACAAAATTATCGTTACCATCTCATTCACCTCTATTAACAAAAAACTTTGTTTATGGTGTGGCTACGGCATCATTTCAAATTGAAGGCGGGTATGAGCATCGCCTGCCCTGTATATGGGATACCTTTTGCGATACACCCAACAAAATAGCCGACAGCTCAAATGGGCATGTTGCCTGCGATCATTACAACCAGTGGCAAAACGATATTGAATTAATAGACTCGCTTGGCGTAGATGCATATAGACTTTCTATCTCTTGGCCGCGAGTTATTACCTTATCGGGCGAGCTAAACCCTGAGGGCGTAAAGTTTTATACTAATATTCTTGATGAGCTTAATAAGCGCAACATTAAAGCGTTTGTAACGCTATATCACTGGGATTTACCTCAACATTTAGAAGATAAAGGCGGCTGGTTAAATCGCGATACAGCTTATGAATTTGCTCGGTATGTAAAGCTTATTAGCCAAGCATTTGGCGAGCGGGTATTTTCGTACGCGACCCTAAATGAGCCATTTTGCAGTGCTTTTTTAGGCTACGAAGTAGGCATACATGCCCCAGGTTTAGTGGGCAAAGAGTACGGTAAAAAAGCAGCGCACCATTTATTGCTTGCCCATGGTTTGGCAATGGATGTGTTAAAGCAAACCTCGCCTAATACTCAAAATGGTATTGTGCTTAATTTTACACCTTGCTACCCATTAACGCAGTCAGCCGAGGATATAAATGCAGCTCGTTACGCCGATGATTATTTAAATCAATGGTATATGAAACCAATAATGGATGGCCAATACCCAGAAATTATAAAACAGCTTCCTAGCAATCAGCAGCCTGAAATCCACCCTGGCGATATGGACATAATTTCACAATCTATTGATTACTTGGGCATTAATTTTTATACGCGCCAAGTATACAAAGCACACCCTAGCGATATATACGAGCCACTTGCACCACAAGGGCCTTTAACCGACATGGGCTGGGAAATTTACCCGCAGTCGTTTAGCGATTTACTTGTAACGCTTAACAACACCTACACCTTACCGCCTATTTATATAACCGAGAACGGCGCGGCTATGCCCGACACCATAAAAAATGGCGAGGTAAACGATGTAGAACGCCTAAACTACTATCATAGCCACTTAAATGCCGTGCACGATGCCACAGCCCAAGGGGTTAATATTATTGGTTACTTTGCGTGGAGCTTAATGGATAATTTTGAATGGGCTGAGGGCTACTTAAAACGCTTTGGTATTGTTTACGTTGATTATAAAACTCAGCAACGTACTATAAAAGCCAGTGGCCAAGCTTATAAAAGCTTGATACAAAGCCGTAAATAGCCAATAAAAGCTATTCGATTAATCGCATAAATAAAAATCAAAAAGCGAGAACCTAACATCATGATAAGTGTAAAAGAAAAAATAGCCTATGGCCTTGGCGATACGGCAAGTAATATTATTTTTCAAACAGTTATGATGTTTTTAATGCTTTACTACACAGATGTAGTAGGGCTTTCTCCTGCGGTGGTAGGCACCATGTTTTTAGTGGTTAGATTGTTTGATGCCATCACCGACCCAGTTATGGGCAACTTAGCCGATAAAACCCAGTCGCGCTTTGGCCATTTTAGGCCCTATTTATTGTGGCTTGCCCTGCCCTTTGCGCTTATTAGTATTTTAGCTTTTACCACGCCAGAGCTTGAAGGCACCGATAAAATTATTTACGCCTTTACTACCTACACCTTGCTTATGGTGGCGTATACCGCCATAAATATTCCTTATTGCGCATTAGGTGGCGTGCTCACTAACGATGTAAAAGAGCGTGTTAGCGTGCAATCTTATCGTTTTGTGTTTGGTATGTTAGGCGGCGTTATTGTTGCGGGCTGTACAATGCCAATGGTTGAATACTTTGGCCAAGGCGATAATGCCAAAGGCTACCAATACACCATGACGGCAATGAGCTTGCTTGGCTTAGTGTTATTTTTACTGTGTTTTTTTGGTACCAAAGAGCGTGTAGAGCAACCGCCTGAGCAAAACCTGTCGTTGTTTAAAAGTTTAAAAACCTTGATTAAAAACGATCAATGGCGAGTCCTGTGCGCTGCCGCGCTATTTTTACTCACTGGCCAAGTATTACGTTTAACCTTAGGGGTTTATTACGTTAAATACTATCTAGGGCAAGAAGATTTAATTACCTCCTTTATGACCCTAGGAGTGGTTGCCAGTATGGTTGGGTGTGCGTGTGCTCAGCCGTTGGCTAAGCGATTTTGTAAAATAAAAGCCTATATTAGTTTGCAGTTAATCGCTGCGGGCATATGTATTGCGAGCTATTTTATCTCCCCTGATAATATTACCTTGGCATTTGCCGCCTTTATTTTGTGGAAGTTTTTTTTAGATATGGCCACCCCGCTACTGTGGGCAAAAATGGCCGACACCATAGACTACGGGCACCACAAAACTGGGGTAAGAATTACTGGCCTAGTATATTCGGGCGTTATATTTTTTATAAAAATGGGTGTGGCGTTAGGCGGTGCAATTGCAGGCTGGCTGCTGTCTTTTTATAATTACCAAGCGCAAACAATGCAGAGCCTTGATACGCAACAGGGTATTTTATTATCGTTTACTATTATACCGGCGTTTGGCTCTTTGTTTGTTGCATTTATTATGCGTAAATACACGCTCAATAACGCACAGTTAGCCTCTATACAGGCATCGCTAAAAACTAGTGCTAGTTAACATTTGGTGGGTACGGTATTATTTGCCCGCCAAAATAAAGGATATAAGTGAGTTAACAATAACATGGCCACAATTTATGAAGTGTCGGAGCTTGCTGGCGTATCGTTAGCTACAGTGTCACGGGTAATGAATAAAAACACCCGCGTAAGTGAAAAAACCACTAAAAAAGTACTCGATGCAATGCAGCAGCTGGGCTATAAGCCCAACTCTATTGCGCAATCGCTTGCCTCTAACAGAACCAACAGCGTGGGTATTTTGGTATCAGAGCTTCATGGTCCTTTCTTTGCTCAAATGATGGCAGGCATCGAGTCAGCCCTACGCGCTGCGGGTAAGCACGTTATTATTACCACCGGTCACAGTGAAGACGATAAAGAAAAAGACGGCATTGAATTTTTAATTAGCCGCAAATGCGATGCGCTAATTTTACATGTAGAGTCAGTCAGTGATGACTACCTAATTGAGCTAAGTAAAGGTAAAACCCCTATTTACCTTATTAACCGATACGTACATTCACTTGAAAGTAACTGCATTAGCCTAGATAACGAACTCGGCGGCTACTTAGCCAGTAAATCTATTGTTGAACAAGGCCACACAAATATAGCTTATATCGCGGGGCCGCAAGTTAAAGCCGATGCCAGAAACCGTTTAAAAGGCCATAAAAAAGCGCTGCACGAAAAAAACATTCCCTTTAATGAGGCGCTGTTTTACGAAGGTGATTTTAACGAAATTGGCGGCAGCAAAGGCCTTGAAAAACTACTCAACACGCGTATTCCGTTTAGTGCTTTAGTGTGTGCCAACGATGAAATGGCATCAGGTGCTATGAAATACGCCCGTGAGCATGGTTTTAATTTACCAAACGATTTGTCGGTGATTGGCTTTGATAACGTTATATTTGCCAATTATCTTTACCCTACACTTACCACCATAGATAACCCAGTAGAAGAAATGGGTGAAATGGCTGCAAAAATGGTGCTACAAGATGTCTATCAGTATAAAAACTTACACATAAACCGCGTGTTTGAACCCACCCTAATTAGACGTGATTCAACCCAAGCATTGTCAAAATAACGCATAAAAACGCATAAAAACGCATAAAAAAACGGCGCTATATTAAGCGCCGTTTTTATTAACCCCCAGTAACTTATTTTGCTATCCAGGGGGTTACTTTAACTACGTTTTCTATATCACCAAGCAGATTTACGTCATCTTCCCAGTTATCCTGTACTGCAAAGTAGCAGATTGATTTTTCGCACTGTATATGTGGGTTATTAAAAGTCACAGGCTCTTTAAATGTTACAGCAACGCCTTTTTGCTCAGGCAATAAAAACCACATGAGCTTACTAACAAAAAAGCCTGATAAATCTGTTAAAAGTTCATCTAACTCGTTATTAATTGTGTACAACGAATCTTTAGTTAAGCTAAGCCCTTCAAATTCGCTGGCCTCAATTTGCAGTTTTAACTGACAATCGTGATCAGGGTTTTGTGGCTCTACAACAATAACGGCTTTATCCGTATCGAGCTGCTTATCAAACGGTAAAAGTAACTGTGCTTTATCGGTAAAATTAAGCGGGTATTCGTTATTTTCAGTTAAAATTGTGCCGCTTTTAATTGCACATGCCTCGTTTGTGGCAATATCGCTAATGTAAAAGTTAACTCGTGCATACTGAAAGTCGCCCTTGTTAACCACTTTTAATCTATCGTAAAAGCCATCGTACGACATAACAAACTCTTTGGCATTGACGGTACTTGCCGCCAAACTTAATAAAATGAGTATGGCGTTAATATTTATGAGTCGTTTTTTATTCATCAAAGTAAGCTCTGTTTTGGTTAATCATGGTGTTTAGCTCTTCTATGTAGGCCTCGCCGCGCTCTGAGTACGACATTAAACCATGCGTTAGTGCCGTTGCCGCAATGGGCTTTTGCTGTTGTCGTAAATCTTCGCGTATCAGGCGTAAATCTTTGTAGGCATTATGCGTGTTTATATTTCTAAAATACGAGCTTACTGCCGCGCGTACCGACTTAAATGCAGCAACTTCGTGCGCCGCTCCACTATTGCGGCGTCTTGGCACCATACCGCAGCCTTTTGAATAACACCATTGGCCAAAAAAGTTAAGCCCTATGCGTGCAAAGCGCGATGTGCCCCACGCCGACTCATTCGCCGCTTGCATTAGCGCAAGCTCTTTAGGAATAATATCAACACGGCGCAGCGCTTGGCTTAAAATTAGGGTGTTTACTGTTTCTGGTAAGCCATAGGCTTTTAAAATATTAACGATGTCGCGCTGTTGCTTTTTCTCGAGCGGTTCGTTGTATTCAAGCATCATACGCGCAATTTCTAACTTAGCGCGTTGCTGTAATATTTTTTTATTTTCAGCCTCAACATGCGGGCGAATAAAATCAAAAAATGCCTGTTTTTTCTCTTTTACATCAGCAAACTCAGAAAATTTAGGTAAGGTAACATTGTGCAGGGGTTTTTCTTTTTTCTTTACTTTTTTAGGTTGTTCACCTGTGGTTTGTTCTTCAACCTCTTGCTCATTACTTTGCATAAACGGATATGCAAGCGCCCATAAAAAAAATACGCTTAGTAACAGCTTTAAAATGGTTTTTAGCATGTAGTCTCTCTTTCAAACAACAATTATGCATGGGTAATACACACACATACGAAACCCCATTATACCTAAGCCACTACATAAACGCGAATAACACCCAGTGTGTAACCCTTTAAGGGCCACGCTTTGCTAAAAAATGCTAAAGTGGCTGCTTGCGATAAATATATTATCCACCAGCTCAGGTTATGTACTTGTTCATTCGCAATTTATTAGGGCATGGGTATACTGAGCTTATACCGTGTATAACAATGTTTTGTGAGTAAGCAGTATGGATAAGCAATGGCAAAGCCGAATAATAGAACAGTATAAAAATCGTCCTAACGATAATCGCTCCCCCTGGCAGGTAGACCGCTCTCGTATAATTCATGCCGCAGCTTTTAGGCGCTTACAAGCAAAAACCCAAATTATGGGGATAGGCTTAAACGACTTTTATCGCACACGCTTAACGCATTCTTTGGAGGTATCGCAAATTGGTACCGGCATATTACGGCATTTAAAAGCACAGCACAGCGATTTTGAACACTTCCCCTCTACCGGTTTATTAGAAACCTTATGTTTAGCCCACGATATAGGCCATCCGCCGTTTGGCCATGGCGGCGAAATAGCCTTAAATTATATGATGCGTGAGCACGGTGGATTTGAAGGCAACGCACAAACATTACGTATAGTCGCTAAACTTGAGCCTTACTCTAACGGCCACGGCATGAACCTAACGCGCCGCACGTTGCTTGGCTTTATTAAATACCCCGCATTTATAGACGATTTATGGCACACCATTCCGACGGTAAATAATACACGCTCATTTATAAAAGCAGATGATTGGCGCCCCGCTAAAGGCTTATACAAAGACGATGCTCAAATATTTAAATGGATCATTGCCCCTTTAAGCGACAACGACAAAGCCCTATTAACTAGCCATACACCAATAGATCAGTACCGTGCAAAAACCCGTTATAAATCGTTAGATAGCGCTATAATGGAACATGCCGATGACATAGCATATGCAGTGCACGACCTAGAAGATGCCATAGCCACTAAAGTGCTCACACTAGATGATTGGCAAACACATGCATTACCCCACTTAAACACGCTTAATTACGATTGGTTAAACACTAAATTAGACTCGCTTACCCAACGCTTGTTTTCAAAAAACGATTTTGAGCGTAAAGATGCCATTGGCGAGCTGGTAAATATGTTTATTATTCATATTCATTTAGATGTTCAGCATGGTGATTTTGAGTGCCCTATTTTAAAGTACACTGCAAAGCTAGACCCACAGTACGAGCGTGTTTTACAAATACTTAAGCATTTTGTATTTAATCGCTTAATACGCGACCCAGAAATGCAGCAAATAGAGTTTAAAGGTCAAAACTTACTGATTGAATTATTTACCGCTTTTGCCAGTGACCCTCTGCGTTTATTACCCGAAACAACGCAAGCGCTTTATCTAGACGCTGAAAAACAAAACCAAGGGATGCGCATAATATGCGACTACCTAAGCGGCATGAGCGATGAGTACGCCTATAAAACCTACCAGCGGTTATTCTCACCAGTACAATAAAAAGCCAAGAGCACACCATGTTAAGCGTTTGGTTAAGGGTAGAGCCTGTGAAAGGGGTTATTGCAAATAAATAGGCGTGCGCAGGAGGCGTTATCGAGCCCACTCGGTTACAAACCTTGCGCCGCAGTTAAATAACCTCTTGTTTGCAAAAATTTTTCCTGCAAAATCTAGCAGGCCCTTGTATATTTAATAAACTATAAAAATAAGAGCATTGACTATGAACACACCACACACTTTTAACTCCTTTAAAGCGTTTTACCCGTATTACTTAAAAGAGCACCGCAATGTAACCTGCAGAAGGCTTCACTTTATTGGCAGCACGCTAGTACTTGCAGTCATCTTTATTGCATTGATCAAGCAGCAATATAGCTTGCTGTGGTTATTACCGGTTATTGGCTACGGATTTGCTTGGGTTGGGCATTTCTTTTTTGAAAAAAACCGCCCCGCCACTTTTAAGCACCCCCTTTATAGCTTATGGGGAGATTGGGTCATGTTTAAAGATATACTTATCGGTAAAATAAAATTTTAATTTTTATATTATTTTATTATAAAAATCACTCGCAACCTTTTTAAACGCTATACAATTTTCAGCTTAAATAACCTGCTCTTTATATGTTAATTTATTTAACATATAAAAGGTGGGTTATACATTTAATTTAAAAAACACTGAGTAACAGCCATTATTAAAGGCGTGCGCACTGCTCTTACCTGTTAATTAAAAGTAAACTTCATGGTTGCCAATTATTTTGTGGTTCATCAGTTACTTACAAACTCCAGCCTATTTATAGCTTTTACCTCATTTAGTCTTATTAATTAGACCTTGTAACTATATACCCTTTAATTTTAATTGAATGTTATTCAATTGACTCGTTTTGTTAATGCGGTTTATGTTCTCAAAGCAGCTCCATTAAAAAGTAGCAGCTATAAAAACAAAAATTTTAAATCAATGGGTGATCAAATGAGGATTAACAACATGAATAAAAGCCTACCGTTTAGGTTAAATAACTTAAAAGTGAGTACAGCAGTGGCTGTGGGCGCATCGCTTTCGCTATTTGGTGCGTTTACTGCCCACGCGGCACAGCAAACACCTCAAGCACAAGAAGATATAGAGCAAATAAGCGTTATTGGCTCACGCCGTTTAGGGCGCACAGTTGAAGACAGCGCCGTACCTATTGATATTATTGGCGCTGAGGCGCTTACCAGTTCAGGCCTTACGGAAACAAACGCGCTACTGAGCAATTTGTTACCAAGTTTTAACTTTCCACAGGCATCGCTTACCGATGGCAGTGATCATGTACGCCCTGCACAACTACGTGGTTTAGCACCCGATCATACCTTAGTGCTGGTTAATGGAAAGCGTCGTCATAGTAGCGCACTGCTTAATTTAAATGGTTCAACGGGCCGTGGCTCATCTTCTGTAGATTTAAATGCAATACCAGCTAATGCAATTGAACGCATTGAAGTTTTACGCGATGGCGCTGCGGCGCAATACGGCTCTGATGCTATAGCGGGTGTGATTAACATTGTACTTAAAAGCGCAAGCAGCGGCGGCTCCCTTGCGGCTATTTATGGGGCTAATATCACCGAAATGGATGGTGTGCCTCAGCTTGAATCGGTATCAGAGGGTAGCAATGGCAACCTAGCATTTACCGAAGGCGGCGATCGCTCTTTAACCGATGGGCAAACGCTCACTTTGCAAGGTAATATTGGTTTAGAGCTTGGTGATAATGGCTTTTTAAACATTTCGACTGAATACCGCGACCGCCACTCAACTAACCGTGCCGATTACGATCAACGCGAAAACTACGACCGATTAGAAGATGGCTCACTCGACCCTCGCGAGTTTACAGTTAACCGCTATAACCATAACTTTGGTAATGGGAATGTAGAAGACCTATCGGTTTTTTATAATGCAGGGTATCAATTAGCTAACGATGCAGATTTGTATTCATTTGGCTCTTACTCTAAACGTGAAGGTGAAGGCGCTGGTTTTTATAGACGCGCAAGCGATAGCCGTAATATAGAAGAAATATACCCCGACGGTTTTTTACCTGTGATCACCTCAGATATAAACGACTACTCACTCGCGTTAGGTGTTAAAGGCTTTATAAGTGATTGGAACTACGATGTATCGGCTGTGTATGGTGAAGATGCATTTGAATTTGGCGTAACCAATAGTTTAAATACCTCATATGGCCCCACTAGCCAAACACGCTTTGATGCAGGTACGCTCACATACGATCAACTTACTTTAAATGTTGATTTAAGCCGCGAAGTGGATGTCAGCTTTTTAGAAAGCGCGGTAAGTGTTGCCATTGGTGCTGAGTACCGCACAGAAGGCTATCAAATAGAAGCTGGCGAAGAAGCCTCATACGCACAAGGCTCATTTGGCCCAGGTGGCGTAGTCACAGGCGAAGATGGCCCGTTTGGTGCAGCAGGTGCACAAGTATTTCCAGGCTTTACACCCGAATCAGAAGGTGACAACAGCCGCCATAATGTAAGCTTTTACATAGACTTAGAAACCTACCTGACAGATGATTGGAACATAGCTGTGGCAGCCCGTTATGAGGATTACTCAGATTTTGGCGATACACTTAACGGCAAAATTGCAACGCGCTATTCGTTAACCGAAGATTTAGCCATACGCGCTTCAGCTTCAACGGGGTTTAGAGCGCCTTCATTACAACAGCAATATTTTACTTCGGTTGCTACTGTATTTGTTGATAGCGTTCCGACCGAAACCGGCACCTTTGCACCAAGCAGCGATGTAGCTAAAGCGCTTGGATCACCGGGCCTTGATGCCGAAGAAGCCACTAACTACGGGGTTGGCTTTACTTGGTCTACCGACTTTAATTTCAGCTTATCGGTTGATTACTATCAAATACTAATTGATGACCGTATTGTTTTATCTAACAATTTATCGGGCGCAGCAATAGAAGAGCTACTAGCAGGCACGGGCGCTAACCAAGGCCGCTTTTTCTTAAACGCTATTGATAGTAAAACGCGTGGTGTTGATGTGGTTGCCTCGTACAACTTAATAACCGATGGCTATGGCGATATTGCCTTTAACTTAGGGTATAACTACGGCAAAAATGAAGTCACTGATATTATTGACCCGCCCGCTGAACTGCAAGGTGCTGGGTTTGATCAAGACAACTTGTTCTCAGGTACAGAGCTGCGCCGCTTTGAAGTAAGCACCCCGCGCAATAAATATAATTTAAGTGCTACATGGACCCATGATGCGCTGCGTACCACACTAAGAACTACGCGTTATGGTGAAACCCAAGACCCTTCATCAACGCCTGAGCTAAACGAGGTATTAAAGCCTAAGTGGATCACTGATTTAGATGTAGCCTATGCCGCTACCGATAACCTAACGCTTAGTTTAGGTGCCAATAACATTTTTGATGTATACCCAGATCCTACCCGCGAAAATGTAGAAGAAGTCTCTACTTTTTCTCGCTTGTTTGCTTATTCGAGCTTTTCGCCCTACGGATTTAATGGCCGTTACGTGTATGGCAAAATAGAAATGAAGTTTTAAGCGCTAAACATTTCAAAAAGTACTCAAAAACACAAAAGCCACCTAGTCGGTGGCTTTTTACTGCGAACTGCTCAAATCAATTAGATTTTAGTTAACCAGCCGTGTTTGTCTTCACTTTTACCCCATTGAATATCGTTCAATGCTTGGCGTAATCGCGCTGTTGTAGGGCCTGGCTCGCCACTGCCTACTTTGTATTCTTTATCGTTATGAATAAACGTGCCTACCGGCGTTAACACCGCAGCAGTACCTGAAAGTGCAGCTTCTGTGCCTGGCTTTGCAGCACGCTCTAAAAGCTCGGTAACGCTAAAGTTACGCTCGCTTACCGTCATGCCTAAATCTTTTGCAATGGTTAAAATGCTATTACGGGTTACGCCATGTAAAAACGTGCTATCAAGCGCTTTGGTAATAATTTCGTTACCATCAATAAGAATAAAGTTAGCTGCACCTGTTTCTTGTACGTCGCCGCCAGGGCAAAACAAGATTTGATCAGCTTGGTATTTTTCGCGTGCTGCGCTAATTGGTGCAAGTGCACTGGCATAGTTACCGCCACTTTTTACCATGCCCATGTGCGGGGCACAGCGCATGCCATCTTCTTCAAGTAATACACGCAGTGCAGTAGCGCCGCCGGTAAAGTAATCGCCAACTGGCGATAAAAGTGTATATAACAACGAGCTCATTGACGGTGCAGCCGCTTTACCAATGGCAGCCTCTGTTCCTATGTGAGTTGGGCGAATGTACATAGAGCCTGGTGGTAGTGGCGTTTCATCAGCATACTCTTTAACAATCTCGATAATCATGTCTTTTAGCATTTGACCGTCAAAGCTTGGTAAGCTTAATAACGCAGAGCTTTGCTGCATACGCGCAATGTTTGCATCTATTCTAAAAATATAAATAGAGCCATCTTCGTGGCGAAAAGCTTTTAAGCCTTCAAAACACGTGCTTGAATAATGAAGGACGTGCGCGCCCGCATGAAGTTCAAGTTTATCGGAAGGGACGATTGAGCTTTCGCTCCATTGGTTATCAGAAAAACGAGCTTGAATCATCTGCGGCATAAACACGGTACCGAATGCGGCCATTTTAATCTCTCTTGTGTGGTCTATTTTTCTCCATTGTATGACATTCATGCATCATTTAACCATAGCAAAACTGAGGCTTTTTTAATTATCAAAAAGAAATTTTTGCAACTGCTGTTTATAAATTGGCCATATTGTTAAGCACATACAAAAAAGCCGATTAATGCACCTTCATTAATCGGCTTTTTAAAGACACATTATTTATTTAAACGAGTACCTAATAATACGTTTTAATACCGAGCTGTACTGTTTAAAAAAACCACCGGTATGATAATCAATACCGTGTTTTTGCATAACGGCTTGCACTTGCGGGGCCACTTCTTGATAGCGAGAGGACGGCATATCTGGAAATAAGTGATGCTCAATTTGGCAACTTAAATGCCCAGTTAAAACATGAAACCAATGCGGGCCTGTAATATTAGATGAGCCCAATACCTGGCGATAATACCACTGCCCTTGCGTTTCGTTTATGCAGTCTTCTTCTTTAAAGGTTTCGGTGTCCTCGGTAAAGTGGCCACAAAAAATAATGGTTGAGGTCCATAAATTACGGATCAAATTTGCCAGTAAGTTGCCTGCTAATACCCATAAAAACAAAGGGCCTGCCAATAAAGGAAATATCACATAATCTTTTATTAATTGGCGCGCACCTTTACTAAAAAAGCGCTGCTTTAGGGTAGAATGCGATACACCCCCTTCGCGGTTTTCTTTCTTTTTACCTATAAACACACGTTCCGCTGCCAGCTCGTGATACGACACACCCCACTGAAACAGCACACTTAAATTTATATATGTAATAAACTGCCACACATTTTTTAAGCGCCATTTAAAATCATTGCTTAAACGCAATAAGCCATAACCAAAGTCGCGGTCTTTACCAATAATATTAGTGTAGGTGTGGTGCTCAAAGTTATGAACGCGATGCCAACTTTGCCCATCGCAAGCAATATCCCATTCATAATGCTGCGAGTTAAGCTGCTTATCGTTCATCCAATCGTATTGGCCGTGCATAACATTGTGGCCAATTTCCATGTTGTCTAAAATTTTTGCCAGCGCTAATAACAGTACACCCGCAACCCAAAGTAATGGCTGAATAAAGCCCAGCATAAGTAAAATACGGCCACTCCACTCACATAGCCGCTGCTTTTTAACAACCGAGCGAATGTAGTTTGCATCTTGTTGCCCTACTTTGCCTAGCGTATCCATTTTTATGCTATCTAAATCGTGGGCTAACTGATCAAAGTTTATGTTTTTCATAGCTGTAACTCCAAGTCGCTAACAGGTTGACTTACACACAGTTGAATTAACTGCTCGCCGTTATCACTCAACTCACCAGTTTTTAAATTACGCACCACGCCTGACTTTTTAATGCACTGGCACTGGTGGCAAATACCAATGCCACACCCGCGTTTAACCGGTAATTGTTTTGCTTCAAACTGTGCTAACAATGCATTGTTAGCATTTACGACATGAGCGCTGCTATTAATCTGTACGTTAAACAGGCTGTCGTCATTTTGGCTTGGCAGCGTTAAACCAAATGCCTCTTGGTAGTAATTTAAATGGTGTTTTTTAGCAAAGTCACACACCGTTTTCATGAAGTTTGCAGGCCCACAGCAGTATATATCTGGGTTTTCCCATACATTTACATGGCGAGTAATATCATCTGATTGCTCGCGTGTGAGCAGTAAAAAAGAAAAATGCGAAAACTGGTTTGCTAATGCGCTTAGCTCGTCTACACATTGGTGTGCAGCAGCTTTGGCATAGTAAATCAGCGATACTTTTTGTGTGGTATATTTTAAATGCTCACTAATCATGGCAAGCATAGGTGTAATACCCGAGCCGCCCGCTATAAACGTTGCATTGTTTTGGGTGTTTTTATAAACAAAGTCGCCACTAGGCGCTGAAACATTGCACCACTCACCGACTCGTAAAGCCCTGCTTAAAAGGCTTGTAAAACGCCCTTGCTCATTAGTTTTAATTAATAAACGCACCAACCCCGTTTTTTTAAATTGCTCAGGGCTTGAGGCAACTGTAAACACACGAGTTAATAAACGCCCGTTTATTTCTACCGTTAAACTAATATGTTGGCCAGCAATGTGTGCCTGCCAGTGCTGAGTTGGCTTTAAGGTAATACTTAAAAAATCACCATTGTGCTGCGTCAGCTCTTCTATTTTTGCTCTATAAAGACCAGCACGCCACGCAGGCTTAACCATTTGCATTATGGGCTCAATGTAGCCTGCAAAGCTTTGATGGTGTAAAAACCACTTCGAAAATTGGTCTAATACTTTAGTAATCATCACTATTAATCTCTTGGATATTAAATATTGAATTTGAACTTACATGTGTACGCTCAAACTTCAGCGCACAAGTGTACGCCCAAAAAAATTAATTTCAACAGTATTAGAGTAAATATTCAGTTTTTTTAGCGCAATTTTTACGCATCCCTCTAATTTAAAGCGCTGTACTAAAGCCTCAATTAAGGTGTAATAAATAGCTATTTAAAATATTAAAACCAGCCATACAGCACTGCGGGTAAACTCTTTATGATTGAAATGTATATAGTTTTTATTAAAGCGCTACATTTAGCAAAATCATCAGCAGCATGCTAATGTAGGTATTACTTGCTTATTTATTGGACAGGGATATGACTGCGTTTATACCTACAAAAACGATTGCTAAAACATTATCAACGGCGTTTATAGCTGTACTCGTTTCAACACCGGTGGCGGCTGTTGATTACAAAAACCTTGATGTATTACCGCTCAATGTAAAGGCCGTCAGTGTGGCTAAAGGGGTAACTATCCCCTGGGCTATTGAGCCGTTAAGTAATGGTGATTTACTTATAACCGAGCGCAGCGGCACACTTTATTTACTGCCTAAAAACTCATCTAACTTAACTAAGCTCTCGGGTTTGCCACAAATTGATGCCAACGGGCAAGGCGGTTTACTAGATTTAGCCCTACATAGCGGACCAGACGATAGCCAATGGCTTTACATAACTTACTCAAGTACCCAAGGCGCTAAAAGTGGCAGTAATACAGCCCTAATGCGCGCCAAGCTTAGTGACGATCGCACTGAGCTTTTAAACACACAATTACTATACAAAGGTGAGCATAACAGCACAAAAGGCCAGCACTACGGAAGCCGTATTGTGTTTGATAACCAAGGGTATGTTTACTTTTCGATTGGCGATCGCGGGTCGCGCGATAAAAACCCACAAGACTTAACCCGTGATGGTGGTAAAATTTATCGCTTACACGATAATGGCCGTATTCCTAAAGATAACCCGTTTGTAAATCAAAAAAGCGTTAAACACGCTATTTGGTCTTACGGACACCGTAACCCGCAAGGCATGTGGTTTGAAAAAACAACACAAACGTTATGGTCTCATGAGCACGGCCCACGCGGCGGCGATGAGCTAAACATAATTAAAGCGGGCGCTAATTATGGCTGGCCGGTGGTTAGCTATGGGGTTAATTACAGCGGTACGTCGTTTACCGAAATACAAGAAAAAGACGGCATGCAATCGCCCGTACTGCATTGGACCCCCTCCATTGCCCCTTCTGACATGTTATTGGTTAGCAGCGATAAGTACCCGCAATTAAAAGGCAAGCTTTTGCTATCGTCTATGAAGTTTTCGTTTTTAAGTGCACTGGAAATATCTAACAAAGGTGTTTCAAAGCAATATAAAATTTTAGAAGGAATAGGCCGCGTCCGCAGCTTAGCACAAGGCAGTGATGGCTATATTTACTTAGGCATTGACGGACAAGGAATTAAACGCCTTGAGCCTGAGCAATAAAACCGTTAGTAACCGCAGCATAGCAAATAATGCGTTTACCTTGTTTTTATATAACAAGGTAAACGCCCTACGGCTAAAAGAACTATTTAGCTCTTTGTAGCGTATGGTAATGCTAGGGCGTGTTGATCTCTGATGGTTGAATTTGCAGTAGTATGTTTGGTTTTTAGGCAAGGCAGAGCCTATGAAGTGTGGTTACTCCCCATAAATAGGCGATAACGCAGCATAAATGCCAAACATGCGCTGCCCTTCGGGTTCTGCCTAGGGGCGATAAACTCTTTGTTGCCTACATGGATGTAGGTAAGGGGCGTGAGCAGGACGCGGAAGCTTTACTCGGTTTTTACTTAGCCCACTAGGTTGCAAACCTCGCGCCGCGATTTAATCGCCCCTAGATTGAACAAATTTCAACCCGCAAAGATCAGCACGCCCTAGCCTAAGCCAAGCGTAATAAACCAATATTGGATGGTTACTTTAACTCACTTTTAGCTTCAGGTTATTAAAAAATTTAAACACTAGGGTATTAATTTAAAGTGCTACACGTTAGTTGTTTGTAGCACTAACAACGCTAAGCTACCTGATCAGATTCATCGCTTGAACACGGGCAGTTATCGTCATTTTGTTTAAGGCATTGTTGGTAATTAAACCAATGAGCCACAGCAATAAACGCCGACCCAATTAAAGTAAACGCTTTTTCGGCAACCTCATGCCCTAGTAATACCGCACATATCATAAAGGCTAGCCCAATAACGCCACAGGCCATATAACGTAAACGTTTATGCTTTTTACAGCCTAGGCTCAATGCTAATAAACTGGTGGGCAATACCGCCGCAAGAATCCATAAATGAAATTGTTCACTATCTATTTGCAGTACAGCAAAGCTTGGCAATAGCGCTAAAATAACCGGGGTTGCAAAACAATGCACTGTACACATTAACGATAACCCAATCGCCATACGATCCATAACACTTTGACTCGACTTCATTATTTCCTCTACTAAATTAGTGCCTCTACTCAAAAGCGTTACTTTTAAAGAGACATTTTAGTAACAACAGTTAATTACTATTGATACATTATAACACTTCTCGCATAATTGATATAATATAACATCTAACAAGGTAGTCAAATGAAACCTAGATCACAATTAGCTGCTCTCATAGCAGCTTTATTACCTGCAAGTGTGCTTGCATCCACAATTGAAGGTGTTGTTCTAAACAACAAAGGTAAAGTAGTTACCAATGCAACAGTAGAAGTTGAAGGCTCAGACCTTAAAGTAACCACCGATGAAAACGGTAAATTTGTAATAACCGAGCTAAACAATGGCTTAAAAGAGCTTCATGTTGTGGCGCCAGGTTATGCTCACCTTCATCGCGATATAACAATAACGAATGATGAAAACCAATCGGTTACGTTTAATTTAAAGCGCTCACCTATTGAAGTTATTGATATTGAAGCAACCCCTATTCATATGTCGGCAATGGAATCTGCCTCACCTGTTAGTGTTTTATCTGGCGAACAACTAAGGCGACAACAAGCTGCAACACTTGGCGACAGCCTTGAAAAACTTCCAGGCGTTAATACTAACTTTCACGGGAAGGTAGCCAGTACACCAATTATTCGTGGTTTAAGCGGCCCGCGTGTACTTATTACTCAAAATGGCCTTGATGTAAGTGATGTGTCGCGCGTTGGCCCCGATCATTCTGTTGCATCAGAAGCGTCTACCGCACAACAAATTGAAGTATTGCGCGGCCCTGCAACACTGTTTTATGGCAGTGGCGCCATTGGTGGCGTAGTAAATGTGGTAGATAACCGCGTACCAACCGACAGCACAACACGCGGCGAGTGGAACCTAGAACATAACTCAGTAGATAACCAAAAAGTAGCCTCGTTTAATGCCACCACAGGCACAGACTCGGTGGCTTTTTACGCCGATGCATTTTGGCGTGAAGCCGATGACTACGAAGTGCCTGTAGCGGCTGAGATAGATAGCGACGGTGAAGAGCATCGCGGCGATTACACTGTTGAAAACAGTAATGAAGAGTCTGACGGTTTTACTGTTGGCGCTAGCTATTTAATGGATAACGGATTTATTGGCTTAGCAGTAGAGCAATTTAATCGTCAATACGGTATTCCGGGCCATACGCACGGCGAGGAAGAAGAGGAAGAGCACAGCGACGAAGAAGAAAGCGTATTTGCTGATTTAGAGCAAACTAAAGTGCAATTATTAGGTGAGTACAACCTAGATAATAAATGGCTAAACAAAGTAAACCTTCGCGTTGGCCACACCGACTACGAACACGCTGAAATTGAAGGTGGCGCTGTAGGCACCACATTTAAAAACGAAACAAACGAATTTCGTATAGACCTACTACATAACCAATTTAACGAGTGGAATGGCGGCATTAGCTTTCATTACAAACAAAGCGATGTTGAAGCACAAGGTGAAGAGGCCTTTACTCCTCCATCAGAAACCGAAAGCTTTGCTGTAGCGCTAATGGAAGAAAGGCACTTTGGTGATTTTTTAGTGCAGCTAGGTGGGCGTATTGAGCGTGTAACAATTGAAGCAGGCGACGTATTACTGCCAAATATTGACGCTCATGCACACGATGAGGCGCAAGAAGCCGACGAGCATGATCACGACCACGAAGAAAGCGCAGAAACCACTCGTGTATTTGACGTAGAGCACGAATTTACGCCAATCAGTTTATCTGCAGGCGTAGTGTGGGATTTTACACCTAACTATAATTTAGGACTTTCTGTATCGCGCTCTGAACGTGCGCCTTCTGCTTCTGAATTGTTATCGTTTGGGCCACACATTGGTACTGGTACCTACGAAGTAGGCGCACTATTTGATTTAGATGAAGACGGCCATTTAGGTTTATCTAGTCAAACAATTGACCTAGAAACAGCCAATAATATCGATTTAACACTACGTAAAACCCAAGGTGATGTTGGCTTTATTTTAAATGCCTTTTACAACCAAGTAGATAATTACTATTACCAAATAGACACTGGTTTATTCGCCGAAAGTGGCCACGACCATGGCGATGAAGAAGAAGGGGCTGACGAACACGACCATTCATCAGAACTGCCGGTTTATTTATTTAAAACAGACGACGTAATTTTACACGGGTTTGAAGCGCAAATTGCGTGGCAATTAACCGATGAATTTAAAGTAGATTTATTCTCAGATTACGTTCGTGCACGCCTAAAAGACGGCGGCGATTTACCCCGTACTCCACCGCTTCGTTTTGGCAGCGAACTAAGCTACCAAACAGATAAACTCAGTGCGCATATTCACGTTACTCGCTATCAAAAGCAAGACCGCACAGCCCCACAAGAAACAGCAACTGACGGCTACACATTGGTTGATGCAAGCATCTCTTACGACCTTTCAGTATTAAACCAAGATATGTCTGTGTACCTGCGAGGCACCAACTTAACAGATACAGAAGCACGCGTGCACAGCTCGTTTGTAAAAGATATAGCACCACGTCCAGGACGTAGCTTTGCGCTAGGCATTCGCGGTTATTTTTAAGCATTAAAAAATTATAATTAAAGGAAATAAACATGAAAAAACTATACAAATTAAAGCTTATTGCACTGGCTATTAGCACTACATTTATTACAGCCTGTGGCGATGCCCAGACCAATATTGTAGAAAAAGACCCTATTGTTGTAGAAGACGAGCACGATCATGACGATGATGATCACGACCATGATGATGGCTACACAATTGATTCATTGGGCAGATTAGCTGTACTGGCAGGCGATAGCAACGAAGCCAGCTTTTATGACCTAGATGACAACGCTTTACTTGAAACATTTACCCTGACGAATGATTCAAACACGCTATCGTCATCACCTGATTTTCGTTATACCGTTATTGCAAGCCGCGCACAAGATTACTTAGGCTTTATTGATGGTGGTTTATGGCGTGAAGACCATGGCGAGCATTTACACGACTACGAGCAAAGCCCAGCGGCTAGCAGTTATGAGCTAACAAGTGGCAGCCGCCCTACTCACCTTGTAAAACATGACGGCCAATTAGCTGTTTTTTATGATGGTGATGCAGACTCAGGCACGGTTGCCTCTGTTGAAGTATTAACAGATAACGACATAACCAGCGCAACAGCAACACTTCCGGGTATTAGTTACGATATTAATATGCACGGCGTAGCAGAGCCACGCGGTGAGCATTTATTATCAACACTTCGCCGTGATGACAGCGAAAGCACATCGGTTGCTAAAGTACTGCCAGACCAAGTAGGTGTTTATCATTTTCATGATGGTGAATATGAGCTTGAACAAACCTTAGACCTTACGTGCCCTGATTTACACGGTGCTGCACAAAACCACGACTACGTGGCATTTGGCTGTAGCGATGGTGTGTTATTAGCCCACCAGCACGATGATGAATACGAAGCTGAAAAAATAGCGAACATTACAGCCGTTGACGATTTACGCATTGGTACTATTTATGGCCACGAAGATAGCGAGACCTTTATTGGCGTAGCATCTGGCCATGGTGGCGGCGAAGCCGTAATTGTAACTATTAACCCAGCAACAGCACAAATGGAAGAACTAGAATGGCAACTAGCCGATGACGCAAGTGCTGTGTCGTATTCTTTTTCTGCCCATGGCGAGCACTTTTTAATATTAGACAGCTTAGGCTTTTTAAATGTATTTAGTGCACACGACCATGATGGCGAAATGCATTGGGAGCTTGAAGGCCAAGTTGATATTACCGAGCAAGATGTATCAACCATGCCAGAGGGTATGAGCTTTAGCATGACAGTGGCGCAAAATGGTCAGTTTGCTTATGTAGCCGACCCTATTGCTCAGCACGTTGTGCAAGTACACCTTGAAGACTTAGAAATTGAAAGTGAGGTTGAGCTTACTTTTGCTCCTAGTGCAATTACTTGGCTTGGTATTGCGCAAGAGGAAGAAGAAGACGATCACGACCACTAATTTCACTCTTTAAAAAGAGTACTCCCTTGAAGGTTGGCGTTTTAATGCCAACCTTTTTTATTCACATTTTGTAACAGACCTTTTATCGCAAGTGCATCGCTATTTATAACCTTATTGTTATGATGTAACAGCTATTAATATAGGATGTAATCCCATGAAAAAATTAACAACATTGGCGCTTGCCTTGGCTGCGGTTATTGCACCGAGTGTATCGGCCTATGAAACTAAAGACACTCGCTTACTACGCTTTCCTGATATTCATAACCAAAACGTGACCTTTGTTTATAGCGGCGATATTTATATTGCTAATACACAAACCGGCGAAAGCAAACGTTTAACCGACCACATTGGTTTTGAAACATTTCCTAAGTTTTCTCCTGATGGTAAGCGTATTGCGTTTTCGGCTGAGTATAACGGCAGCCGCCAAGTTTATGTAATTAACAGCGATGGTTCAGGCCTAAAGCAGCTTACATACTACAACGATGTTGGCCCAATGCCGCCGCGTGGTGGCTTTGATTACCGCGTTTTAGATTGGACCGCCGATGGTAAAAATGTGGTGTTTAGAGCAAACCGCACACCATGGGGTAAACGTATGGGTCGCCCTTATATGGTCCCTGCCGACGGTGGCCTTGAGCAGCCTTTAGCTATTCCAGAAACTGGCGGCGGTATGCTCTCCCCAGATGGTAGCAAGTATGTTTATACGCCCATTGACCGTGAGTTTCGTACCTGGAAACGCACCCGTGGCGGCCGCGCGCAAGACGTATGGATTTACGATTTAGAAAATAACACCTCAGAGCAACTAACCACTAACCGTGCAACCGACCAGCAACCTACCTGGGTTGGCGACAATATTTATTTTGTATCTGACCGTGATTACACACTAAACCTTTACCAATACCGCAAAGGCAGCGAGCCTAAAAAGCTCACTAATTATAAAAACTTTGACGTACTTTGGCCCTCAGCAGGCCCTAATGCGATTGTGTACGAAAGCGGCGGTTACTTATATCGCTTTGACGCAAAAACACAAAAAAGCACTAAGCTGAGCATTAACATTGCAGGTGTGCGCCAATACGCTATGCCGTACAGCAAAAATGTGAGCGACTTTATTGATTCTATGTCGATTTCTCACGATGGCAAACGTGCTGTATTTACAGCCCGTGGCGAGCTATTTAGTGTACCTGTTAAACAGGGTCCTACGCGTAACTTATCGTACACAGATAAGAGCCGTGAAATAGACGCAAGTTGGTCGCCAAATGGGCGTTACATTGCTTATATGAGCGATGAAAGCGGCGAGTACGAAATTTACTTAAAAGATCGCAGTAAAAATAATGCCATTAAACAGCTCACTAGCAATGGCACTATTTGGCGCTTTACGCCTATTTGGTCACCCGATAGTTCAAAATTATTATTTGCAGATAAAAACCACACACTGTGGTGGTTAGATGCAAAATCGGGCAAGCAACACAAAATTGATACCGGCATTTACGACGAAGACGGCATTACTCAATATACGTGGTCGCCTAACAGCCAAGACATTGTGTATGTTAAAAATAACGAAAATCGTTATGCCTCACTGTGGCACTACAACCTTAAAAAAGAAAAGGTAACACGCCTAACAGATGAAATGAGTAACGAGCAAAACCCAACTTTTTCGCCAGATGGCCAATACCTTTACTTTAGCTCTGAGCGCGACTTTAACCTTGCGTTTAGCAGCTACGAGTTTGACTACATGTTTAACCGCGCCACCCGTATTTATGCGGCTGCAGTAAACGACAGTGTTAAACCGCTTATTGCCTTACAAAGTGACGAAACCACGATTGTAAAAGACGATGACGACGAAAAAGAAGACGACAAAAAAGTTAAAAACGCACTGCAAAGTAGCGACTTTATGCAGCGTGTTACCGCGCTTAATGCTCCTGCTGGCGATTACCGTGGCTTAACCGCAGTAAAAGACGGCGTACTGACACTTGCTAATGGCGGATTACAACTTATAGGCACCGAACACGATAGCGAGCTAGAAACAGTCGCTAAAGGCGTTAGCAATTACACTATATCGAGCAATAGCGAGCACCTACTTGTACATACAAGTGGCGGTTACAGCTTAATTGAGCCTAAACCCAAGCAAGACCTAGACGCCAACAAGCTCGATTTAAGCAAAATGACGCTTAAAATTAACCCGCAAGCTGAGTGGCAACAAATGTACATAGAAGGCTGGCGCACATTGCGCGATTGGTTCTACGACGAAAACCACCACGGTCAAGATTGGGATGCTATTTTAGCTAAATACCAGCCTATGGCTGATGCTATTAGCCATCGTAGCGACCTTGATTACATACTTAGCGAAATTGCCGGCGAAATTAACTCAGGCCATATTTACGTGCAATCGGGTGATATGCCAAAAGCCGAGCGTAAAAACCACGGTTTATTAGGCGCTAAGCTTGCAAGCGATCCATCGGGTTATGTAAAAATAGAGCAAATCTTCAAAGGTGAAAACTGGCATGACGATTTCCGCTCTCCGCTAGGCACTACAGGCGTAAAAGCACATAACGGCGATTACATAATTGCGGTAAACGGCCGCTCGGTTAAAGACGTTGCTAACTTTTACGAACTCCTTGAAAACACCCAAGGCGAGCAAGTGGAGCTAGTGCTAAACAGCAAACCGCGTAGCAAAGGCGCGTGGCAAGTAACAGTAAAACCTGTAGCCAGTGAGCAAGGCCTACGTTATTTAGACTGGGTTAACTCGCGTGCAGCCTACGTTAATAAGCTATCAAACGGGCGTATTGGCTACGTGCACCTGCCAAATACCGCGTATGAAGGTAACCGCGCCATGTTTAAAAATTACATGCCGCAAACCACCAAAGACGCCATGATTATTGATGACCGTTACAATGGCGGTGGCTATATTCCTGAGCACATGATCACCTGGCTTGCACGTAAACCACTTAACTATTGGAAACGCCGAGGCACCGAGCCGACTAAAACTCCACAGTTTGCGCACGACGGTCCTAAAGCAATGCTAATAAACGGCTATTCAAGCTCAGGCGGTGACGCAATTCCTTACTACTTCCGCCAAGCGGGTTTAGGTAAGCTAATTGGTACGCGTACGTGGGGTGGCTTAATTGGTATTTCTGGCAACCCTGCTCTTGTAGATGGCGGGCAAGTAATTGCGGCTACATTCCGTATTTTAGATACCCAAGGTAACTGGATTATAGAAAACGAAGGCGTTGCTCCTGATATTAAAGTGGTTGACCGCCCAGAGCTTATTTATAAAGGCCAAGATCCATCGATAGAGCGTGCTGTACAAGAGTTATTAAAGGAGCTTAAAGAAAATCCTAAGCAACCTTTAGTGGTGCCACCAGCTCCGTCTAAGTTTTAATTTGCTGCATAGCTAAACAATCTAATACCAATAAAAAACCCTGCATAATTTGCAGGGTTTTTATTAATTCGAGTTTAATAACTTATATGTATTAAGGCTTATCTTTTTCTCCAACCACTCCACACATCTTCAACGTCGGCTTTTTTCTTCTTTTTCTTACCTGTGCCCTCTGGCTTTGCCATTGGCTTATCGTTTTTAAGTGCTTGTGCTGCATCAAGGTTTGCTTGGTTTACCGCAAAACCCGTTACTTCCT
Source organism: Pseudoalteromonas sp. Angola-30 (assembly GCF_028599215.1). Taxonomy (NCBI): domain Bacteria; kingdom Pseudomonadati; phylum Pseudomonadota; class Gammaproteobacteria; order Alteromonadales; family Pseudoalteromonadaceae; genus Pseudoalteromonas; species Pseudoalteromonas sp. Angola-30. Next base: position 10,088 of record NZ_JAQREI010000010.1, on the reverse strand, counting down.
CACGCTCTAAACGCAGTTTGTTTTTTTTCTCTATTATTTTAAAGTGATGAAAGTCTTCGTAATCAATTAACGATAACGCTAGGCCAACTTCGCCGGCACGGCCACTTCGGCCAATACGGTGCATATAATCAGCGGGGCTACGCGGTAAGTTAAAGTTAATAACAACAGGCAGTTTGGCAATATCTAAACCACGGGCTGCTATATCGGTGGCTATAAGTACTTCTATTTCGCCCGCTTTAAACTTTTCAATTACGCGAGTACGCTCACTTTGGCCTTTGTCACCATGAAATACCTGTGCGTTAATACCACGCTTTTCAAGCTTAGCTGCTAAGTGCTCACAGTCTTTTTTAGCGTTTACAAAAATAAGTGCTTGGCGCCATTTATGCGCTTTAATTAAATGCGCTAAAACCGTGGTTTTTTCGCCTTTATTAACTGTAAATACGCGCTGTACTAAGGTGCTTTCGTCTTTGCTTTGAACTTGTATTTCAACAGGGTTGGTTAACAGCTCTTGCGTTAATTGTGTTACTTGCTCTGGGAAGGTCGCTGAAAACAACATGGTTTGTTTTTTAGCAGGCGTAAGCGCTAACAGCTCGGCAAGCTCTTCGGTAAAGCCAAGGCTTAGCATGCGGTCGGCTTCATCAAGCACTAAGGTCGTTACTTTATCGAGCTTAATAGCATTGCTTGAGATTAAATCGAGCAAACGCCCTGGTGTTGCCACGATAATATCGGCGCCGCCGCGTAGAGCCTGCATTTGTGTATTAACCGACACACCACCAAATACCGCCACCGTTTTAATCGCGCCATTAAAGTTAGCAGAATACGATTTAACGCTATCGGCCACCTGCGTAGCAAGCTCACGGGTAGGTACCAAAATAAGCCCCGTTACAAAGTTACCTTTGCTCGCTGTTTTTTTAGATCCATGCTCTAAAAATAGGGTTTGCAGCATTGGCAAAGCAAACGTCGCTGTTTTACCTGAGCCAGTATTTGCCCCCGCAATTAAATCGCTACCAGCCAGTACACTTGGAATCGCCTTAGCTTGAATTGGCGTAGGTTGGTTATATTCCAAATCGGTTAAACGAGCTTGTAGCTCTGGAATAAGGCCAAGATCGTTAAAGGTGCTAGGGCTTGTTGCTGAGGTCATAAAATTGTGGGCTTATTGCTAAAAAAGTAGCCTGTAATTTTAGCGTATTTAGCGCTTATTAAGTAGGGATTAGTGATTTTAATGTGGTTTAAGTAATGGCTGCGAGCGTCGAGCTACAAGCTTCGAGGAAATTTGACTGTCACCGTGAGCACTCCAAACTTAAAGAGGCTTTCATAAAAAGCCAACAACTAAGTTAGCAATATTATTAATTCTTGCTAAGTTCTGCTTGTAACCTAGCTTTTGTTTCTCTTAAATAATTTATATAAGGATATGATTCATTTGTAATGGCTAAAGCAGACTCCATCTGTTCAAGCGCTTGACGAGTATCACCTTGCATTTCATAACCGTAGGACAAGGCTGAAAGCGCATCGACTGATTTTGGGTGGTTTTTTATATTGTACTTAAACACTTCAATAGCACGGGTAAATTGCTTGCTGCCCGTTAAGTTATAACCGAGTGATCTAACAGCGCGATCCGGTGGCGCAATCTGCTCGCCCCATTGCTGAGATAACTTTTTATAATAAACATCAATAGACTCTATATCATCGCTTAAAGCACTCATGGGCATTTGTTTAGGTAAAAACAAATTATGGTAGGCATTAAAAGCCCCTGCGGCCGATGTTAAGTTATGCGATACATTATTAAACGCGTCACTAAAGAAGCGTAAATTTGGCAAGCTATTAGATTGCAAAGCTTGCTGAAGTTCATTGTATCGCTCACGCATTAAGCCAGCTTCTTCACCAATATTTATATAAACATAGTTATTCAGATCTTTTGATTTATTGATAAACGACTTAGCCGCTTTTACCGGTGCGCCATAGTTCCACCAAACCGCAGGGCTGTAAGCAATGTGTGCTTGGAAAAGCTCAGGGTTAGCTTGCATTGTATAAAGTGCAAACACGCCTGCCGCAGAAGCCCCAGCAATTACATTAAAGTTGTGCGAACGGTAACTTTTATTAATCAAGGGCATAAGCTCTTGCTCAATAAATGCTAAAAACTTTGCTGCACCACCGCCTTCACCTACCGGGCCTTGTGGTTCTTTATTTACTGTGGGGTAAAAATCTCTGAGTCGATTGGTGTTTTCAATAGCGACAATAATAACCTCAGGCGCACGATTATCATTTTGTAAACGCTCCATCACTGCACTTATAAGTGGTATATTACCCGCGCCATCAAGGCGATAAATGACCGGATAAACTTTGTTTGGATTAGCTTGATAACTCTTTGGAAGCTGGACAACAACGGTACGTTGCTCATTTAAAACGGCTGATTTAATAGTATGTGTTTGTTGCGTATAACTAATGGTTTGCTGTTTTAAATCAGGCTCTGCAAGTGTGCTACTAGAATAAAATATAAATAAACTACATATAAAAACAGCGGTTAATAAACGCATTACTAATCCTTTAGAAAATAGTGTGTTATTTAATCTAACAGGCTTTGAGGTACAAAAAAAGGCGCATTAAGCGCCTTTTTATCTTTAACAGGTAATTACCAACCTTTTGATTTTACTCAACCGTAACCGATTTAGCTAAGTTACGTGGTTGGTCAACGTCAGTACCTTTAATTACCGCTACGTAGTACGACAGTAACTGTAATGGCAATGTGTAAACAATTGGCGCAATAATGTCGTCAGTGTGGTTTACGTTGATTACACGCATTGTGTCGTCTGACTCAAAGTGTGAATCTTTATCTGCGAATACGTAAATAATGCCGCCACGTGCGCGTACTTCTTCTACGTTTGATTTAAGCTTTTCTAATAGCTCATTGTTTGGTGCTACAACAATAATTGGCATGTCGGCATCTATAAGCGCAAGTGGGCCATGTTTTAGCTCGCCCGCTGCGTAGGCTTCTGCGTGAATGTACGAAATCTCTTTAAGTTTAAGTGCACCTTCCATTGCAATTGGGTATTGCGAGCCACGACCTAAAAACAGTGAGTGATGCTTGTCGGCAAATTCTTCTGCAAGGTCTGCAATGCCATCAGCTAGTAGTAATGTTTCTTCAAGCTTAGCTGGAAGTACTTTAATTGCATTTACAATGGCACTTTGATCAAGCTGTTTTTCTTGAGCTATAGACGCAGTAAGCATTAACAAACCAACTAATTGCGTTGTAAATGCTTTAGTAGATGCTACGCCAATTTCAGCGCCCGCTTTAGTCATAAAGGCAAGGTCTGATTCGCGTACAAGCGATGAACCCGGTACGTTACAAATAGTCATTGAGGCCATGTAACCTTGCTCTTTAGCTAGGCGTAGCGCAGCTAGCGTATCGGCAGTTTCACCCGATTGAGAAATAGTAACAAGTAGGCTGTTTTCATGAACAAACGACTGACGGTATCTAAATTCAGAAGCTATTTCTACATTACAGCTAACACCCGCAAATTGCTCAAGCCAGTAACGTGCAACCATACCTGAATGGTATGACGTACCACAGGCAATAATTTGTACGTGTTTTACATCTTTAAATATTTGCTGAGCGCTGTCGCCAAAGGCGTCAATTGCTACGCGGTCGTCGTTTAAGCGTCCTTCGAGGGTATTGCGTACCGCAAGTGGTTGCTCGTAGATTTCTTTTAGCATGTAGTGGCGGTAATCGCCTTTGCCTGAAGCATCTTGCGTGATATTTGATTCAACAACTTCACGTTCTACAGCGTCGCCATTTTCATCAAAAATTTCAACAGTGTCGCGTGTAATACGGGCTACGTCGCCTTCTTCTAAGAAGATAAAGCTACGAGTAACTGGTAATAGTGCTAGTTGATCAGAGGCAATAAAGTTTTCGCCAAGGCCTAAACCTATAACAAGCGGGCTACCTGAGCGCGCTACGATGATTTCGTTGTCGTTTGCTTTATCAAATACAACGGTACCAAATGCACCTTCAAATTGCTTAACAGCTGCTTGAACAGATGCAAGTAACGTAGTGTGTTGCTTACGAAGCTTATGAATTAAGTGCACCATTACTTCGGTATCGGTTTCAGATAAGAACTCGTAGCCTTCTTCTTTAAGCGATGCGCGTAAGCTTGCATGGTTTTCAATAATACCGTTATGCACAAGTGCTAGCTGGTTGTTTGATACATGCGGATGAGCGTTTTCTTCTGTAACACTACCGTGTGTTGCCCAACGTGTGTGTGCAATACCTGTATGACCGCTAACGCCTGCTTTCTCAAGTGCAGCTTCTACGTTAACTACTTTACCTACTGCTTTTACAGTATTAAGTGTGTTGCCATCAAGCAATGCTACGCCTGCTGAGTCGTAGCCACGGTATTCAAGACGTTTAAGGCCTTCAACTAAAATTTTATTTACTGGACGTTCTGCAACTGCCCCAACTATTCCACACATAGTGTCTCCATTAATTTTTTAATTCTAGTAACTCACTTTGTAGTTACTAATCAATAATCTCTGCACAAATTAGTTTTACACCACAGGCCTCAATCGCTTTGCGTTTATCATCTGCTAAGCCAGTGTCGGTTATTAAGGTGGTTACTATTTTCCACGGTAACTCTAAATTTGGTATTTTTCGGCCAATCTTATCTGATTCAACCATAACGATTACTTCACGGGCGGCTTTTGCCATAACTTGGCTTAAGCCGACTAACTCATTAAAGGTAGTCGTGCCGCGTTTTACATCTATGCCGTCAGCACCAATAAATAGCTGATCAAAGTCATAAGAGCATAATACGTTTTCGGCAACTTGCCCCTGAAACGACTCAGAATGCGGATCCCAAGTACCGCCAGTCATTAAAAGTGTTGGCTCGTTTTCAAGTGATAGTAAACGGCTCGCCACTTTAATCGCGTTAGTCATTACAACTAACCCGTGCTTATTTGCAAGCTCTGGGATCATAGCGGCCGTAGTACGCCCGCTATCAATAATAATACGGTTATGATCTTTTATAAGTGCAGCAGCAGCCTTTGCTATTGCTACTTTGCGCTTAGAGTCTATTTCGTCGGTGACGATTTCTTTTGGCAGCGCGATAGCACCGCCGTAACGGCGCAGTAATAAGCCACTTTTTTCAAGTGCGGTTAAATCTTTACGAATGGTTACTTCAGATGTTTGAAACTGCTCCGCAAGCGTTTCAACAGCCACTTCACCTAGCTCATTTACCTGAGTAAGTATTAAATGACGGCGTTGCTGGGTGTTTCGTTTAGTCATAAAGCTCGTAGATTAAGTTTCGTTTCGAAAGATGTGCAATTCTAAACGAAACTAGTTAAATGGCAAGTGAACGAGCAAAAAAAGCGCAATGTGCGCTTTTTAATTTAACAGTATGTAGATGTGGTGAAACATTCTAGCTTGCTCAATGAGCTAGAAACTAGATTACTGAGCACGCTATTATTTTTTAGTTCAAATATGGGTATGTTAAAAACTCACTACCTAAAATATATAAACTCCAAGAATCACGCTCATCTTTTTGAATTAGTACATCGTGGTAATTATTCGAGATTTGTGGACTCTCCCAAATAACTTGATTTGATAACTTATCCACTAGGCTAATTGTTTTTTCTATAGAGTACTGCGCCAAATAGTTACGGCCATAAACGCCACCTATAGCCTCATCGAGGATTTTCTCTTTGTGGTAAATTGTAAAGCCCTTAGTTTGTTGCCCATCCAAAATTTCTAATGCTTTCGTTTTCGTATCTAATACTATTAAACCACCTTCCTCATCGAAACTACCAAAAGTACGATAATCAATTATTAGCTCTAGTTGAGGATCTGAATCTAGCTGGATAGCGTGTACATGCGCTACATGGCTTGTTGATTCTTGTAAGAAATCTAAAGGAACAGGCCAATTGCTACTGTCAATTGAAATGGGTGATAAGCTAGGGTTTTCGTAAAAAGCTATACCTAAATCGTAATAACCTATTATTATTTTTGACATCTCTTCAGACGGCAAGTAAGGAAAGAAGACTCTTGATACGACTTCACCTGTTTGTTTTACAATTGTGAAATATCTAGTACCACTTTTAAAACTCAAGTGTGTTTCGGACTCTGTAAAAGCAAAATCATACGAATTAGAAAAAGTCACTTCTGAAACGCTAGTTTGCCAAATTACACTGGTTGAACCTATGTTTCGTTTAACAATAAATGTCTCGTTATTGATTTGAGTTAATGAATACTCAATTTGATTTTCATTATCTTGCGTTAACAGCATCTCTCCAGTGAAAGTAACAGGTGCATTATTGTGCGTTATCTGAGCCGAACGGCCAAAATCTGAAACGCTAACCGTATCATTAACAGCACCAACTATATGAAGATTAGGAAGTTGACCTTGAGGCACTGATGAATACTCAAGCTGCCATCGCCCATTATCATAGCTAAAGCTTTGCATCGTATATTCTTCGTATAAATAACTTCCTTCTAAACTATCTGTTTTGCTTACTAATAAAGACTGTAATCCATCATTATCAAAATCAACAGCTCCTATTACTCTCCCAAAGGGGTTTTCATCAATAGATACAGAGAACAGTTGCCACTGCTGATCAAAGTAATGAAGCTCTTTTGAATTAGAAAAGTAAACATGACTATAAGGGCTATCTACCTCAAGGCCGATTGAAATTCCATCATGGAAACTAGTCTCAAACTTTTCAATACTAACCTGCAGTTCACCATCTTCCCACCATATTAGTTCACTATAGTGATCGGAGGCTTTATACCTAGTTACACGACAATCACCACCACTGGTAAACGCCTTAAATTCATATTCAGAGTATGGCTCTATCAGGTATTTGTTCTGTTTGACATCAAATATACTTCCCCTATCAATTAACTCTTTAAAGCCGTCATTATTCAAATCACAAACTTGAATCAAGCTATTTGAATAATTAAGTGAAAGGTCCGGCGCAACAATAAGCTTAGTGATAGAAAGATCATTCCCATTAATAAGATAACTATCATACGAATGACCCGCCGAAAGGAGGATATCTTCAATATCATCGCCGTTGTAATCAAATACCATAGAGTTATAATTCTCAGCCGAAACATCATCTATGAGCAAACTACTCGAGTCCTCATTACTTAAAAATATTTGATGTTTAGCTGCCTCTTGGTTGTAAGTAATACTGAGCCAATTTAGTTGCGTCCCTGACTGATTAAGAAATGCACCTACATGCTCAGCATTTAAAGGTAAGGGAGGTATCCATTTATTGTATTCTAGAAACCCTGTCTCACTGAGATTTAAGACATAATCAACATTACTGCGTAATACACCCCTTTTATTGTTCGAAAGCTTAATTGAAGCTACACCGGATGTTGAGTTGTTCACATAACCAACTGAGTGATTATCTACGCCACCACGTGAGTGAAGGTTGATTTGATGCTTAGCTCTTGTTTGAGTATCAGAGTTTGATATATCAACAGCAAAATTTACCTTTAAATTACTACCAAAGTCAGGCGCGTTGCTTAACCAATTAACCTCTCCTTGCTCTGAAATCGAGATATTACTAGGCCCATAAGCTATTTTGTACTCAAAAGGACCATCGACTTCATCATTAGACAAATTAATAATGGCTGTATAGTGTTCACCTAATTCTATTTCATCATATGCAGTAATATCAGAAACAATTGCAGGGAGTTTTTCTAATTTGAACTCATGCTCTGCAGTATTTTCTGCGCCACTTGGGTCTACAACTGTTAACGAAATACGATAAAGACCAGGTAGATCTCCAAGAAATTCTATTTTACTCCCTGTGCTAATCTGCCAGCTAGCATTTTCAGGAAAAGCTGTTAATTTCCACTCATAACCCAATGGTTCTAAATCAGGGTCTTTGGACTGCGATGCATCAAGTGTAATTATAGAGTTTCTTCTAATTGAGTCAGGGGCTAAAATATCAGCCCTAGGAGCAGAGTTGACTTCATTGTTATAAACATCGTCTAGATCTGCTAAATAAAACTCTAGTGGTATAAACTCATTAGTTAAACGTATGCTCGAAATGTCATTGCCCTTAAGCTCAGCTAAAGCAGTATTTTGTGATACAAAGCTGTATTGCGCACCAACAATCGGAGGCAACGCTATATCATTATTGGGATAGAATTTGTCCGTTTTTACTGTTAACTTTCCTAAATCACTAAAATAAATATCACCATTAAAACCAATACCATATCCAATATTAGTTGCATCTAAAACTGCATCAAGCCTTACATCCGAAAATAGAATATCATGCGAGCTTTCGTCTGAACCTTTGAATAGGATATTTACAATAGCGCTACTGTCACTATTTTCCTCTTCGCTACTAGCAATAGCAAAACCTTCTGTTGAGTAGACAACACCGAGCACTTCGTTACTAATTGTTAAATTGGGTACTATTCCATATTCAAGAACAAATTCAGCGTTAGAGCTTTCGATATAAATATCAGATTGCCCATTAAAAACCCACCCAGCAGCAGAGCAATTGTTATAAGTAATTATATAGTGCTGATTAGCCTCTTCCTCTTTCATTACAGTAGAGCCTGTAACACAACCGGAATGATCAGATTGGTTACTTAGCACTGGGTCGTGGAGAAATAGATTTTGATAATCCTCACCAAATACTATGGAATTAAGACTATCTAGTAAATATGAGTACTGGGTAGTTAGTTGAGTTACATTACTTGCTGTTATTTCGAATAAAGATGTTTCACCGTTATAAATAGGCGTATTTTGATAGTCAGGCTTAACAAATTCAGCTTTTCCTGAAGAGCCAGAATCATTATTAACTGGTTTACTCGTATCACCACCCCCTCCTCCACAACCACTTAAAAGAGTTATTAAACATAGTACTTGGATTGATTTATTAATTTTCATCACTTGCTCCCTGTTACATTAATTTTACATCATTATCTTTTTTTTAAAAGCTTTAAAATAAAATCTAGTATTGATCATGGAGCTTCTTCACCTCGGCCTTAGTATAAAAGTTACAACATCATCTCAGTAAACATATATAACCATGCGATAATACCTAGAACAGTAATTGGACACCCAATAAAGAGCGAAATTAATGCAGCCATTTAATAGCTTAAACAGAGAGCTTTTAGCCCTACGTAAACAAACAGGCGAAATATGCCGACTCTTCAATAAAAGCCCGAGTAAAGGTAATTTAAAACGCATTAAAGAGCTATTCGCTCAATGTGGTGAAGGCGTAATTATAGAATCAGGTTTTCATTGCGATTATGGTAATCAAATAGCTATTGGTGATCGTAGCTTCATAAACATTAACTGTACGGTATTAGATGCCCCAATTAGTGAAGGAGCTATCAGCATTGGTGATGACTGCTTAATTGGCCCTAATGTTCAGCTATTGACTGTATCCCATGCTGTTAACCCTACACTGCGACTGAATAAAGAAAACTTTGCTGCTCCTATTACAATAGGCAACAACGTATGGATTGGCGCAGGTGCAATTATTTTAGCGGGCGTATGCATTGGGGATAACAGTATTATTGGTGCGGGATCTGTAGTTACTAAAAGTGTAGAGGCGGATACTGTTGTTGCTGGTAATCCAGCTCGTGAGATAAGAACACTATAATTATAATCGATGTTTTTTAGCGTCGGGAGTCGCTACGCTCGCCCGACCTACATTCTAGAAGTAGATGAGTGTGCATTAATTGTCCGCATTTCACTTTTCTGCAGACGTAAAAAAGCCCGGCTCTTTCGAGTCGGGCTTTCTTGTATTTGAAGCCTGGCAATGTCGTCGTGCCCACAGCGGTAGAGAGTCACATAGCAAATGCACATTATCATTGAGCCGGGAGTCGCTACGCTCGCCCGACCTACATTCTAGAAATAGATAAGTGTGCATTAATTGTCCGTATTTCACTTGTCTGCAGACGTAAAAAAGCCCGGCTCTTTCGAGTCGGGCTTTCTTATATTTGGAGCCTGGCAATGTCCTACTTTCACATAGCAAATGCTACACTATCATCGGCGCTGTTTCGTTTCACTACTGAGTTCGGCATGGGGTCAGGTGGGTCCAAAACGCTATGGTTACCAAGCAAA